>DATHZU010000427.1:0-7644 GCA_035458445.1 Thermohalobaculum sp.
TGCGGCGGCTCGCCAAGGACATGGGTGACCGAGACGCTGGCTTCTTCGGCCAGCGAATCGAGCTCGTCCCGGTAGACGATCTGGCTCTCGAGCCGGTTGCCGTAGAGCAGCGCAACCGGGCGCGGGTCGCCCGCCGCCCGCATCTGGCGCAGCACGCTGAGAAGCGGCGCGATGCCGACGCCGCCCGCGATCAGGCCGACGCCAGGAGCCTGCGGCCCCGGGAGCGCAAGCCCGCCATGGGGGCCGTCGAGCCAGGCACGCTGGCCCGGCTTCACCGTGCCAAGCGCCGAGGTGAAATCACCGGCCTCCTTGATCACGAAGGCGACTTTGCCGCCATCCTGTGGTGCCGAGGCGATGGAGAACGGGTTCTCGCGCAGGGTGAAGGGGGTCGAGGAGAGATGCAGCCATACGAACTGGCCGGCCCGGAACTGGAAGGGCCGGCCGCCGGTGTGGCTGACGACAAGCTCCCAAGTCCGCTCGGCGATGCGCCGGACCGAGACCACCTCGAAGGGGCGGCGCAGCTGCAGCAAAGGCGACAGCAGGTAGACATGGACCAGCGTCGCCAGCGCAAGGCCCAGCAGGGTCAGCCACAGGTAGGCCATCGGCTCGGCCTGGCTGTAGCGGCCGGCCTCCAACGCGTGGTGCGCCGCGAGCCCGGCTGTCAGGGCGGCGCCGAGGCCGTGCCCCAACCGCCAGGTCTCGTAACTGTATGGCAACGCATTGCGGCCGATGGAGGTCGCGACGAGTACGACCAGCAGCACCCAGGCGGCCCCACCGCTGGCCAGCGACGCCATGTCGAGCCGAAGGTAACCCTGAGCCGTCACGTCCCAGGGCGGCGGGTGGCCCGGAATCGGCAGGGTGTAGAGAAAGGGGTGCAACAGCACCAGCGCCAAGGCGGTGCGCGCCAGGAGCTGATGCAACCGCATGGTCAGGTCGATGCCGATCCCGTCCGAGACCGTCCTGAAGCGGCCCGACAAGACGAACTCGACCAGCATCGCCGCATAGGCTGTCAGCGCCAACCCGGAGGACAGGTCGTCGAGGAAAGGACGCGGCGGCAGGCCAGCACCCCATGCCAGCGCAACCGGCGCAAGCGTCACCGCGAGATAGAGTAGAAGAAGCAATGGCCCGGGCATCCAGGGACCCTTTTATCCGCCGCCCAGTCCTTCCGGGCAGCATTCCAGGAAGCGATGACACGCGGTCAGGAGACCGTTTCCGTCACCCCGCCAACCTCGGCCCAGGCGCGAAAGCCGCC
This sequence comes from Thermohalobaculum sp., assembly GCA_035458445.1. GTDB lineage: Bacteria > Pseudomonadota > Alphaproteobacteria > Rhodobacterales > Rhodobacteraceae > Thermohalobaculum. The sequence continues at coordinate 1,253 of DATHZU010000427.1, forward strand.
CGGGATATGGGCAAGCCCGGCGAGGCCCATCTCGGCGGCCATCTCGACCGCCAGGGTCGAGCGCTCGCCGACGGCGCAATAGAGCAGGATGCGGCGCTGCGCCGCCATCCCGGACAGCACGCCGGACTTGCCGCAATACTCGTCGAATCGGCCATAGGGGCAGTGGATCGAGCCCGGGATCGTTCCCGAGCGCTGCCGCTCGCCCTCCTCGCGGATGTCGACCAGCAAATAGTCGGCGTTCGGCCAGGCGGCCAGCAGGGTCTCGGCCTCGACCGTCGGCACGCGGTGCTGGGCTTCCGAGCGCAGTCCCAGTTTCAGGTTCGAGGGCACGGCGACATCCATCATCTTGGGGTTCGGCAGGTTCAGGTTGTTCATGATCTCGGCATATTCGTCGGGCGACTTGACCTGCAGCCGCGGATTGAAGGCCTTCTCCTCGCCGATAGTCGAGACCGTGTCGCCCTTGTAGTCGTGCGCCGGGAAGACGAAGGTCGCATCCGGCAGCTTCAGCAGCCGGTCGAACAGCGAGTGGTACTGGTCATAGGGGTCGCCGTTCTGGAAATCGGTGCGCCCGGTACCGCGGATCAGCAGGGTGTCACCGGTGAACACCCGGTCCTCCATCAGGAAGCTGTAGCTCTCCGACGTGTGGCCGGGCGTGTGCAGGGCCTGCAGCGCCAGCCCCTCGATGGTGACTTTTTCGCCGTCGCGCACGCGCAGCGAGACGACGTCGGCCGGGGTCTGCTCGCCCATCACCGTCGTGCAGCGAGTGGCGTCGCGCAGCGCCCCCATGGCCGAGACATGGTCGGCGTGGATATGGGTATCGACGACCTTCACCAGCCGCAGGTCCAGTTCCTCCAGCAGCTTGAGATACCGGTTGGTGTGCTCGAATACCGGGTCGATGATCAGCGCCTCGCCGCCGGGGCGGCTGGCCATCAGGTATGTGTAGGTGGACGAGGTCTTGTCGAAGAGCTGGCGGAAAAGCATCGTCGGGGCTCCGTGGCCGGATTTCTTGGGCGGGCGGGCCGATGGGCGGAGACTAGCAAACCGCAGGGGCCAAGTCACCGCGACACGGATGCCGGCGGAAGGTCACTGTGTGATCCTCGACGCCCTCAATGCGCCGCCTGCGCCGCCTTCCCGTCGGCCGCGATCTTGGCAAGGTCGCGCGCAACCGAGAACGCGCCCTTCACCCGGTCGTCGTCCTTGTCCCAGTTGCGGCGCAGGACCAGCTTGTTGTCCCTGATCTTCGCCAGGCCGCGCTGGGCGTGCAGGAAGTCCACCAGCCCGGCCGGATTGTCGAACCGGTCGCCCCGGAACTGGATCGTCGCGCCCTTCGGGCCCGCATCCAGCCGGGCGATGCCGGCGCGCTTGCACAGCGTCTTGACCCGCACAACGCGCAGCAGCATCTCGACATCCGGCGGCAGCCTGCCGAAGCGGTCGTGAAGTTCGGCGGCGAAGCCCTCCATCTCCTGGTGCGAGTCCAGCCCCGAAAGGCGGCGGTAGAGGCCGAGGCGCACGTCGAGGTCGGGGACATAGTGCTCCGGAATCAGGACCGGGACGCCCAGGTTGATCTGCGGTGCCCAGGTCTCGTCCGCCTCGACAGCCGCGCCGATCTCGCCCGACCTGATCTTGGCAATCGCCTCCTCCAGCATGTCCTGGTACAGTTCGTAGCCGACTTCGCGGATATGGCCGGACTGCTCCTCGCCCAGGAGATTCCCCGCCCCCCGGATGTCGAGATCGTGCGAGGCCAGGGTAAAGCCCGCCCCCAGCGTATCCAGCGAGCCCAGCACCTTCAGGCGGCGCTCGGCCTGCGGGGTCAGGGGCTTGCGTGGCTCGGTGGTGAGATAGGCGTAGGCCCGCATCTTCGAGCGGCCCACCCGGCCCCTGATCTGGTAGAGCTGCGCCAGGCCGTACATGTCGGCGCGGCTGACGACCAGCGTGTTGGCGGTGGGGATGTCGAGGCCGGACTCGATGATCGTGGTCGAGACCAGCACGTCGTATTTGCCGTCGTAGAAGGCATTCATCCGGTCGTCGAGCTCGCCTGCCGCCATCTGGCCGTGGGCGATCACGTAGCTGACCTCGGGGACCTGGTCCTTCAGGAAGGCCTCGACATCCGGCAGGTCCGAGATTCGCGGCACCACGAAGAAGCTCTGCCCGCCCCGGTAATGCTCGCGCAGCAGCGCATCGCGGACGGTGACGCTGTCGAACGGCGAGACATAGGTCCGGACGGCAAGGCGGTCCACCGGCGGCGTCGCGATGATGGAAAGCTCGCGCACCCCGGACATCGCCAGTTGCAGGGTCCGGGGGATCGGCGTCGCGGTCATGGTGAGCACATGGACATCCGAGCGCAGCTGCTTCAGCCGCTCCTTGTGGGCGACGCCGAAATGCTGCTCCTCGTCGATGATCAGCAGGCCGAGCTGGCAGAACTTCATCGCCTTGCCCAGCAGCGCATGGGTGCCGATCACGATCGGGATTGAACCGTCGGTGAGGCCCTTCTTCGTCTCCGCCGCGTCCTTGGCCGAGACGAAGCGCGAAAGCTGCCGCACCTTCAGGCCGGTGCCGTGGAACCGCTCGCGGAATTCCTTGGCGTGCTGGCGGGCCAGCAGCGTCGTGGGTGCGATCAGCGCCACCTGCATGCCGCAGCTTGCCGCCACATAGGCCGCGCGCAGCGCCACTTCGGTCTTGCCGAAGCCGACATCGCCGCAGATCAGCCGGTCCATCGGGCGGCCCGAGCCGAGGTCGCCCAGCACGTCCTCGATGGCGCGAAGCTGATCTTCGGTCTCCTGGTAGGGGAAGCGGGCGGCGAACTCGGCATAGGTGCCGGTGTCGGGCTCCAGCACCTCGGCGGTCTTCAGGGCACGCTCGGCGGCGACGCGGATCAGCTTGTCGGCCATGTCGCGGATGCGGCTCTTGAGCTTCGCCTTCTTGGCTTGCCAGGCGCCGCCGCCGAGGCGGTCGAGATCGCCGGTTTCCTGGCCGTAGCGGCTGAGGAGCTCGATATTCTCGACCGGCAAATAGAGCTTGGCGCCGCCGTGATATTCCAGGCCGACGCATTCATGCGGCGCGCCGGCGGCGGTGATGGTCTCCAGCCCCAGATAGCGCCCGACGCCATGTTCCAGATGCACCACCAGGTCGCCCGGCGTCAGCGACTGGTGCTCGGTCAGGAAGTTTTCGGCCCGCTTGCCGCGCCGGGCGCGCCGGATCAGGCGGTCGCCGAGAACATCCTGCTCGGAGATCACCGTGACGCCGCGGCCCTCGAATGCGCCGGCGAAGCCCTGCTCCAGCCCCCAGACGATCAGATTGACGCCCGGCCCGACATCGCGCCAGGTCTTGGCCTCGCGGGCGCCGGCCAGGCCGTGATCCGCCAGCAGGGTGCCGAGACGTTCGCGCGCGCCCTCGGAATACGAGGCGACGACGACGGGTCCGAGTTTCTCGCGCGCCCGGATATGGGTCACCAACTCGTCGAACAGGTTCACCCCCTCGCGCTGGCGCTCGGGCGCGAAGGACCGGCCGATGCGGCCGCCTGCATCGATCACGCCCGGGCCGGTCGGCAGCTTGTTGGGCGAGAAGGCGCGGCTGGGGCGGGCGGCCAGGGCGGCATCCCATTCCTGCTCGGTCAGGTACAGTAGTTCCGGCGGGCAAGGGCGGTAGGGCACCTCGCTCCGCGGCGCCGCCTCGGCAGCCTCGCGCCGGGCCTCGAAGTGGTCGCGCACCATCTCGCGGCGCACCGCGAGCGCCTCCGGCACCTGGTGGTCCAGGGTGACGGGCGCGCCGGGCAGATAGTCGAACAGCGTCTCGAGCCGGTCGTGGAACAGCGCCACCCAGTGCTCCATCCCCTGATGCTTGCGCCCCTCGGAGACCGAGGCGTAGAGCGGGTCGTCCAGCCGCGCCGCGCCGAAGACCTCGCGGTAGCGGCTGCGGAAGCGGGCGATCGAGGCGTCGTCGAGGATCACCTCTGAGGCGGGGGCGAGTTCCACCCGGGCGATCTTCTCGATGGTGCGCTGGGATTCGGCATCGAAGCGCCGGGCGCTCTCCATCACATCGCCGAAGAAATCGAGCCGCACCGGATTCGTCTGCCCCGGCGGGAAGATGTCGATAATGCCGCCCCGAACCGCGAAATCGCCGGGCTCGATCACCGTCGAGGCGCGGTTGAAGCCCATCCGGGCCAGCCAGGCCACCAGCCCGTCCACATCCACCTGCTGCCCGGCCTCGGCCCGGAAGCTGGCATTGGCGACCACCTCGCGGGCCGGCACCTTCTGGGCGGCGGCGCCGAGCGTGGTCAGGATCACCGACGGGCGGTCGAAGCCATGCGCCAGCAAGGCCAGCGTGGCCATCCGGGCCGCCGCGATCTCCGGATTGGGCGAGACGCGATCATACGGCAGGCAGTCCCAGGCGGGGAAGGTCAGCACCGGCAGCCCGGGCGCCAGCACGCCCAGCGCCTCGGCCATGGCGGCGGCGCGGGCATCGTCGCGGGCGACATGCAGGACCGGACCCCGCGCGCGTGCTGTCAGATCGGCGACGAGGTGCGCATCGAAGCCCTCCGGGGCACCGCCAACAGTGACGGCGCCCGGGGCGATTTCCGCGGACGTTCCAATGGTTCTGTTCATGGGCCGGGAGGTAGCGCGGGGCGCGGTGCGGCGCAAGAGGGCTTCAGGACAGGACCAGTTCCTCGGCGCCCAAGGGCTCGAAGGCCGGGGCGACATGGGCGTCGTCAGCCTCGGCCAGCGTGGCGGGAGACCACTTCGGCGCATTGTCCTTGTCGATGATCACCGCCCGCACGCCTTCATAGAAGTCCGGTTGCATCATGCAGAACCGGGCCAGGCGGTACTCAAGACGCATGCAGTCCTCGAACTCCAGCTTCGCCCCCTCGCGGATCTGGCGGAACGCGATGCGTGTGCAGGTGGGGGATTTGGTCAGGATCGTATCGCGCTGCTTCGCCGCCCAGTCGGAGCCGGAAGCCTCGAGATCGGCGAGCACCGCCTCGACGCTCGCGCCCGAGAACAGCCGGTCGATCTCGGCGGCCTGGGCCCGCGCGGGCCGGGAGCCGACAGGTTCGGGAACGGTGCCGACCGTCAGCGCCTCGACCAGGGCATCGAGCCCGGCGCTTTCGACATAGAGGTCGCAGACGCCCCCGGCGACGGTGTCCGCGCCTTGCAGCCGGCTGCCGGTCAGGCCCAGCCACATCCCGGTCTGACCCGGCAGGCGCGGCAGGAAATAGGTGCCGCCCACATCCGGGAAGAGGCCGATCCCGGTCTCGGGCATGGCGAAGACCGTACGCTCGGTGGCAATCCGCAGGCTTCCGTGGATCGAGACGCCGACCCCGCCGCCCATCACGATCCCGTCCATGATCGAGATGTAAGGCTTGGGATAGCGCTTGATCTTGGTGTTCATGCGGTATTCGTCGGCGTAGAATCGGACCGTGTTCAGCCCGCGCTCGCCGCCGGGCCGGCCGCCGTCATAGAGCGCGCGGATATCTCCTCCGGCGCAGAAGGCGCGGTCACCCGCGCCCTGGATCGCCACCACCGCAATGCGGTCGTCGTCGCGCCAGAGGTCGAGTTGGCGCTCGAGTTGCAGGGCCATGTCATGGGTCAGCGCGTTCAGCGCCCTGGGGCGGTTGAGCGTGATCAGGCCCAGCCGGCCCCGCTGCTCGAACAGGATATCCGCGTCATCCATGCCTCTTGCCCCTGCCGGACCCCCATGCGATTTTGCGCGCCTACATAAGAGGAACACCGCGCATGCTGCAACCCGCCCCCTTCCCCGCCAGCCGTCCCCGCCGCCTGCGCCAGGCCCCGTGGATCCGTTCGATGGTGGCGGAGAACATTCTCACGCCCGCCGATTTCATATGGCCCTGCTTCGTGATCGACGGCCAGGACCGCACCGAGCCGGTACCCTCGATGCCCGGTGTCGAGCGGCTGACAATCGACCGGCTGGTCGCAAGCGCGCGGGAGGCACGCGATCTCGGCATCCCGGCCATCGCGCTCTTCCCTTACACCGACCCCGCCCTCAAGACCCCGGAGGCAGAGGAGGCCTGGAACCCGGAGAATCTGGTTTGCCGCGCTACCCGCGCCATCAAGGCGGCGGTGCCCGAGATCGGCGTGATGCTGGATGTGGCGCTGGACCCCTACAACTCGGATGGCCATGACGGCATTGTCAGGGACGGCGAGATCGCCAACGACGAGAGCCTGCTGGCGCTGGAGAAACAGGCGCTGGTGCAGGCTGAGGCAGGCTGCGATATTTTGGGCCCGTCGGACATGATGGACGGCCGCATCGGCGTCATCCGGCGGGCGCTGGAGGAGAACGACTTCCAGAACGTCACCATCATGAGCTATGCGGCGAAATACGCCTCGGGCTTCTACGGGCCGTTCCGCGACGCGGTCGGCTCGGGCGGCGCGCTGAAG
>DATHZU010000428.1:0-24509 GCA_035458445.1 Thermohalobaculum sp.
CTTGCGGCGAAAGGGCGTGCTCAGCCTCAGCCCGACCCTGATCTACTGCTTCTGGCGCTCCGAGCCCTCGGTCGAGACCTCGGACATCCAGATGACCTTTACGCCCGCCAGCTACAAGGAGGGGGTCCAGGGGCAACTGGAGGAGGAGCCGGGCATGACCGTCGCCGCCTGGCAGCAGCGCCCCGAGAGCAGCGGATATGTGCGCATCCGGTCCGCCGATCCCTTCGAGGCGCCCGTGATCCAGCCGAACTATCTGAAGGAGGCCGAGGACCGCCGGGTGCTGCTGGGTGGCATGAAGCTGGCCCGCAGGCTGCTGGCGTCGAAACCCCTGCAACCCTATTACGACCACGAGGATTTTCCGGGGCCGGATGTCCAGACCGACGACGAATTGCTGCATGCCGCGAAGCAGCGCGGGACCACCACCTTTCACCCGATGGGGACGTGCCGGATGGGACCGCAAAGCGATCCGACCGCGGTCGTCGATGACCGGCTGCGGGTCCACGCCATGGAAGGGTTGCGGGTGGTCGATGCCTCGATCATGCCGATGATGCTGTCGGCGAATCTGAACGCGGGGACGCTGATGATCGGCGCGAAAGCCGCCGACCTGATCCGCGGGGCCTGACGCCCGCAGTGCCAAAGCTTGACCGGAGGCGCCGCGAAAGGCATAAAAAACCCCAAGTCTGCCGAGTGTTTACGGGGATGCGCTAAAGGACGTTCGAGCCTTCGGGGCCATTGTTTGGTCCAAATCGGCGGCTAGCATATGGTGCAGTGTCCGGTGTGCGCGGGTGCGGCAGGGGCTGCGCAAGAAGGGGTTCAGCGGCTTGGCAGTAAACAGACCCATCGGAATTCACCAGGCCGCACGTACGGCGCGCGTTTTCGATCTCGCGAAGCAGCTGATCCGCGCCGCCTCGGCGAAGTTTGCCGAATCCGTCGGCAGCGAGACCGCGATCCTGCGCAACTGGGAGGCCCGCATCGCCGTCGTCGGCCAGATCAAGGCCGGCAAGAGCAGCTTCATCAATGCACTGGCCGGCGAGCCGGGATTTTTGCCGACCGACGTCAATCCCTGGACCGCGGCGGTCACGAACCTGCATTACGAAAACCTCGACCATCCGGCGGGTCGCGGGGTCTTCAACTTCTTCACCGAGACCGAATGGCTGCGGCTGATCGAGGGCGAGACCGACGCGCTGCAGATCGCCGAGGAGCTGCTGCCGGGCTTCAAGGCCAGCACGCTGCACCGCAACGCAACCGAGCTGCAGAAGCGCGCCCGGGCGCGGCTGGGCACACTGCTCGAGCAGCTCTACGGCGGCAATCACAGTTTCGACAGCGTCACGCCGGAGCTTCTGGCGCGCTATGTCTGCGCCGGCGAGCCGGGCGACGAGGGCACGGACGGCCAGCATACCGGACGCTACTCCGACATCACAAAGAGCGCCGATCTCTACCGGCCCGACGGTATCTTCGCCTGTCCGGCGTCGGTGATTGATACACCCGGGATCAACGATCCCTTCCTGGTCCGCGACGTGCTGACCTGCCAGCACCTGCGCATGGCGGATATCTACGTGGTGGTCCTGTCGGTCCACCAGGCGTTGTCCAGCATCGACCAGGGGCTGATCCGGATGCTGGCGGCCAACGGCGCACGCGACGTGATCGTCTTCATCAACCGGATCGATGAGCTGGACGACCCCGGGGCCGCCGTGAAGGCGATCCAGGCTCGCATCCGCAAGACGCTGGCGCCTGCCGACCCGAAGCTGAACCTGTCCATCGAAGCTGGCAGTGCCCGCTGGGGCGAGATTGCCCGGGGCGGGAATGCCGAGAAGATCGACACCGTCCTGGCATCGCCCGCGGCGGCACGCTGGCGCGCCCAGATGGTTGCCCCGCTTCCGGAATCGAAGCGCGGGCTGCTGCTGGCGCTGTCCGGGATCACGGGCGTCCAGCGCGCCCTGGCCGCGGCGATTGACCATGGCGTGGGCGAGCGGGTGACGCGGGAGACCGCCGCCGCCCTGACCGAGATCATCGCTGCTTCCAGGGCGCTGGCCCAGACGCAATTGTCGGAGCTGACCGAGTCGATCGAGAAAAAGGCCGAGTCGCGTGACCTTGCCCGGACGGTGCGCGAACAGCTCGAGGCGCGCTCGACCGCGCTCAGGCGGACGGCGCAGAAGATCGACCGCCTGATCGCCATGACCCGCCACCAGATGGTGGCCTCGCAAACCGCCTTTCTGAACGGCCTGCGCAATGTTCTGGACACGGCGGTGGAGAAGGTCTTCGACGAGCAGGCATCGGCATTGGCGAACACGATCAAGTACAGCCGCTCCAAGCGGATTTGGGAGTTGGAGTTGCCCTCCGTGCAGGCGCAGCTCGCCAAGGTCCTGATCCGGGAATACGCCGAGGCGCGCCACACGCTGGACGGCGTGCTGCTGACGGCGATCCAGTCCGCCGACCAGATCCTGGGCGAGATGATCTCGCCCGAGTCGATCGGCATCGACCTCGAGGCGCTGCCGGGCGCCGAGATCACCCCGATTGCGCCCTCGACCGCGGGCCGTCTGACCATGGAGCTGACCAGCGACCGGGGCTGGAAGCTGTGGCAGAGCGCCAAGATCCCCGAGGAACAGGCGGTCGAACGCCTGCGTCAGATCATGCGGGCCGAGGTCCAGCCGGTGGTGGAAGGCCTGCATGTCACCGCCGAGCGGACCGCGGCGGAGCGGGCCGCGGCGGGTATCCGGCGCTTCGAGGCGATCCTCGATGGCGTGCTGCAGGCGCTGAACGAACAGACCGAGGCGGCCGGCCAGGAACTGCGGACGCTGGAGGAGGGAAATTCGCCGGAACGGATCGAGGATTCGCGCAGGCGGCTCTCGAAGCGACTCGACGCCCTGAAGAACCGGCTGGCTGAACTCGCCAGCCTGCACGAGGAGCTGACCGCGCTGGCGTCGCCGGCTCTGGTCAGGCGAAGCGTGATCGAGGGGGCCTAGGCTAAATGGCGCGCAAGTCCGGCAACGGGAGCCCGGGTCCGGCCGTGGAGGCCGAGCCAGACCTGTTCCGGGTCGCGGTCGTCGGCGAGTTCAGCAGCGGCAAGTCCTCGGTCCTCAACCTTCTGGCCAACGAGCCGGTGATCCCGGCCAATGTCGAGTACAGCGCCATGCCGCCGATCAGCCTGACCTGGGGCCGGCAGCGCAGCCTTTCGCTGGTCACCCGTCGGGGTGTCCGCGGCTTCGGTACCTTCTCGGAACTGCCGGACGGCGCCTGGGCGGGCAGCGACCGGATCAGCATCGAGTTGCCCGAGACCGGGTTCGCGGGAATCGAGTTCCTGGAAATTCCGTTCCACCCCGACGCCGAGTTCGCCGACGCGGTGCTGCCGCTGCTGGCGGATGTGGATATGGCAATCTGGTGTACCCCGGCCAATCAGGCGCTGAAGCTGACGGAGATCGCGGATATCGGCAGCGTGCCGGCGGATCTGCTGCAGCGCTCGGTCCTGGCGGTGACCCGCGCCGATCTGCTCGAGGCCGCCGACCGCGAAAAGGTCCTGCGGCGGTTGCGGCGCGAGGTTGGCGAGACCTTCGCGGCGATCATCTTCATCTCGGCTTCGCCCAGGTTCTGCGAGACCGCCTTCGATCCCGAAGTCTGGACCGAGAGCGGAGGCGCGGCCCTGATGGCGGCGATCCGCGAGCAGGGTGGCGATGCGCTCGCCGACCCGGCGCCCGAGGACGACGGCGATTCCATTGCCGAGGACTGGTCCGACGACATCGAGGGCAGGGGCCAGGTGATCCAGATGTCGGCGCGCTTCGCCGCGGCGAAAAAGGCCGCGGCAGAAAGGCAGGCGGCGGAGGGCAAGGACGGCGCGGCGGAACCCGCGCAGCCGGAATCCGAGCAGACCACCCCGCGTCCGTCCCGGACCGAGGCCGAGGAGACCTTCGAGGAGCCGGATCTTTCGCCCTTCGAAGGGCTGGCCGGCTTTGCCGGCGCGGTGCTGGTGGACTCGATCTCGGGCCTCGTTCTCTGCGGCAAGCAGACCCCTTCGCTGAAGCTGGACGCGGCCGCATCGGCAGCCGCCACCGCGACCGCGGCGCTGGAGCCGGGCGACGACCCCTCGGCCGAGATTCTGCTCGCGATCGGCAAACGCTACCACCTGGTGCGGCCGCTGACCTCGAACCCGCAGGTCTATCTGTACCTGGTGCTCGACCGGCTGGAGGCCAATCTGGGTCTGGCCCGGATGATCGTGAAGACCGTCGAGTCGCGGATCGATCTATCCTGAGTCTCCCCCGCCTCGGAGGCCGCGCGCCCGGCCGTCGTCAGCCGCGCGCCCCGGCCATGACGCAGAGAAGCTCGAACAGGATCGTCGCGCCGTTGAACGAGGTGATCCCGCCCACGTCGTAGGGCGGCGAGACCTCGACCATGTCGGCCCCGCGGATATCCAGCCCCGCCAGGCGCCGTACCATGCCCTGCGCCTCGCGCATGGTCAGGCCGCCGGCCTCGGGCGTGCCGGTGCCCGGCGCCCAGACCGGATCCAGGCTGTCAATGTCGAAGCTGACATAGCAGGGCCGGTCGCCGACGATGCCGATGGCCTCGTCGATGCAGGCGCGCCAGCCGCGCTCCTCGACCTCCTCGATGCGCATCACCCGCATGCCACTGTCATACGAGAACTGGGCGTTCTCCATCGAGAAGACCGAACCCCTGATGCCGATCTGCACGCAGAGCTTCGGATCGATCGCGCCCGCGTCCGCGGCCAGCTTGAAGGGCGTGCCGTGGTGGTACTCGGACCCCAGATACCCCTTGCCGGTGTCGCAGTGGGCGTCGATGTGGATCAGCGCCAGCGGCGTGTTGCCCGCGATTGCCCGCAGGATCGGGGCGGTGATCGCGTGGTCGCCGCCGCAGGTCAGGGGTCTGATCCCTGCGGCGTGGACGCGGGCGTAGAAGGCCTCGATCTCGTCGAGCGCGCCCTTCAGCTCGTAGGGGTTGCGCACCCAGGCGTCGCCGAGGTCCGCGACCCGCGCCGCCTCGAAGGGCGACGCGCCCGTCGCCTGGTTCACGCGGCGCACCAGCGACGACTGGTTGCGCACCTCGCGCGGGCCGTAGCGGGTGCCGGGGCGGTTGGTGACGCCGCCGTCGAAGGGCACGCCGATGATGCCGATCTCGGGCGGGTCGGCCTCGAAATCCTCGCGGTAGGGCAGGCGGAAGAAGGATGCCAGCCCGGTATAGCGCGGGCGCTGCTGCGGATCGGAATAGTCGAGGGAATCGCGGTCGGTCATGGTGTCTCCTCCGGGGCTTCAGGGGAGACTGCGCAAACCGGGGCCGGGGAGCAAGCGCTGATCCGCCGGCGGGGCTCAGTGCCGAGCCGTTCCCGCGACCTGCCGGTAGCCCGGCTGCCGGTGGTAGAAGCCGTTGGCGAAGGGCGCATCCAGACCGGTTTCGCCCAGCCTTGCGGTCGCTTCGCCGGGGCCGATCTCGCCATCGGCCAGCGCCCGGAAGATGCGCGCAACGGCGACCATGTCGCCGGAATGCGGCGACAGGCGGAAGGCGCCGACGCCCATCCGGTCCAGCGCCGCCAGTTCGCTGGCCAGGTTCAGGCAGGTGTGCGACAGGGTCTGGATGCCGTTGATCGCCAGGAAGGGCTGGCCGTCGAGCGTCGTCAGGGCCATGCCGTCCGGGTCGTTCTCGCAGACGAACTGGCAGTTGTCCTTGACGCGGCCATGGGCCCGGGCGTGGTAGCAGCGCGCCGACAGCGCCAGCGGCATCCGGCCATGGACCTGGACCTCGATGCCGACGCCAAGCTCGCGCGCCTTCGCCGCCATTACGGCGACCGAGGCCCCTGGCAGCTCGGCCGGCAGGGTCACATTGGTGGCGCCCTTGGCGGCCAGGACCGCCAGCGTCTCCTCGTTATAGGCGTTAATGAAGGGTCCCACCCGGTGCGGCTTGCCGCGCAGGTGGAAGAGGGCGGCGTTGTCGTTGGCCTCGACCGCGAAGTCGTCCTGCCCGCACATCTCGGCGATCATCTTGCGCTCGCGCTTGATCATCGCCTCGGCCAGGGTCGAGAACACCACCGTCTTGCCCGCCCGGGTCAGCCGCTCGGCGACCTCCGGCAGGTGCGGCGCGAAGAAGGGCTCGCGCTTCGAGCAGACCACCTCGCCCAGATAGACCGTGCCGACCGGCGCCTCGTCGGCGACGCGGAAGTAGAAGTCGCGCTTCTGCTCGGCGGGCCAGTGGAACAGGATCGGGCCTAGCGTCAGTTCCGTCATCGCCTCACCTCCACCGCTTGCTGGCTGCGGCGCCTTGTGTCTGCTTGTGCCCCTCGGTGAAGGCCAGCAGGTCGGCGATCCGCGGCTCGCGGCCTTCCATGATGTTGTCGACCGCGGCGCGCCAGGCGGCGACCACCGCCTTCACATAGGCGCGCGAGCGCTGGCGGCCCTCGATCTTGAAGGCGGTGACGCCCGCCTTGACCAGGTCGGGCAAAAGCTCGGCCAGGTTCAGGCTGATCGGTTCCTCGAAGGCGTAATAGCCGTCGTCGCGGTGCGGTGCCAGGTAGCGCCCCTTGCAGATCGTCGGATAGCCCGCCATGCCGCCGCAGGCGATGCAGTCCATGGTGAACTCGCCGAGCTTCACGGTCAGGTTGCGCTGGGCGTCCTCGATATAGGCGACATCCGCCGCCGGAGAGCAGACCCCGTCCATGTTGGTCGACAGCCCGGTGACGTAATTGGTCAGGCTGCAGCGCCCCTCGGCCATCAGCCCGTGATTGCCGAAGATGAAACACTCGATCTCGCAGCCGATCTCGGCATGCAGCGCCTTGATCTCGGGGATGGTCAGGATGCGCGGCAGCACCACCCGCTTGATGCCGAATTCCTCGGTGTAGTAGCGGATCGCCTCGACCGAGGGGGCGCCCGCCTGCACGCTGAGATGCAGCCGCTGCTGCGGGTGGCGGGTTGCGGCGTACTGCGCGACCCCGATATCGGCGACGATCAGCGCGTCCGCCCCCAGCCGCACACCGTCATCGACCGCCTGCTTCCACAGCGCGGTCTCGCCCGCCGGCGGGAAGGAATTCACCGCCAGCAGCGCCTTGGCGCCGCGGGCATGGGCATAGGCGATGCCCTGCTCCAGCTCCGGCAGGGTGAAGTTCAGGCCGGGGAAGTTCCGGGCATTGGTGGCGTTCTGGAAGCCGCAATAGACCGCGTCCGCCCCCGCATCCACCGCCGCGCGCAACGAGGCCGGCGTGCCTGCCGGGCAGACCAGTTCGGGCCGGATCATGCTATCTCCCTTCATTCGGGGTACCGACGCGGCGGAGCAGTGCCAGAACCGCGCGCCCCGGCGGGCCGAACATGTCGGCCACGTCGTCGGCGATGCTGCCCTCGAGATCGTCGAGCGCATGGCGCAGGCAGACCGCCGCCTCGGTGTCGCCCTCGACAACCAGTTCGCGGGTGAAGAACAGCGCATCCCCGTCCAGCCGCCCGTCGGCCACGGCCAGCAGCGTCAGGAAATTGCCGGCGATCCGCGCGTCCGGCCTCGGCGCCGCGTGCCGCCGGGCAGCGCACAGGCGCGGATTGGCCGGATCGGGATGCAGCACCAGAACGAAGGGCATGTTGACCGGATCGATCTGGAAGCTCTTCCTCACATGTGGTCCGATGCGCCCGAAAATCTCGGGCCGAAGCCGCGCGATCCGGCGCACGATGCGCCCCAGGACCGGCTGCATCAGGAACAACGGCACCGGCGCCAGCGCCAGCCGCGCCAGCGCGTCGGCGGCGCCCGGCGCCGCGGGGCGAATCGAGGAAGCGTTCAGGTCGGTGGCCATGGCGCGCGCAAGATAGCCCTGTGCGCCGCGGCGGCTTTGACCTCGATCAAACGACCGATGTTCGGAATCCCCGGATCGGCGCGGATGCGGTGTGGCGGTATGGCCGGCGATCGGATTAAATCACCCCATGAGCGATTCCCCCGGCTTCATCCATCTGCGCGTCCACTCGGCCTATTCGCTGCGCGAGGGGGCCGTGCATGTGAAGAAGCTGCCGGGACTGTGCGTCGATCTCGGTTTCCCGGCGCTGGCGGTGACCGACACCAACAACCTGTTCGGCGGGCTGGAATTCTCGGAGAGCGCGGCGCGTGCCGGGGTGCAGCCGATCATGGGGCTGCAGCTGGCGGTGGCCCATGCCGAGACGGCGCCCGGCGAGAAGCCGGTCGATCCCGCGCCCGTCGCGCTCTATGCCCAGGACGAGGCGGGCTGGCGGAACCTGATGGCGCTCTCGAGCGCAGCGTTCCTCGAGACCGACACCACGCAGTTGCCGCATGTTTCGCTGGACAAGCTCGCCGCCCATGCTGACGGCGTGATCTGCCTGACCGGCGGCGCGGCCGGGCCGCTGGGGCGGCTGATCCAGGCCAACCGGCAGGCCCAGGCCCGGGCGCTGGCCGGGCGGCTGTCGGAGGCGTTCCCCGGGCGCCTCTATGTCGAGCTGCAGCGCCACGGCAGCAACGGCGCGTTGCGCACCGCACCCGAGGAGGTCACCGAGCCGGGGCTGGTCGAGATCGCCCACGACCTCGACCTGCCGCTGGTCGCCACCAACGAGGTCTATTTCGAAGCCCCGGAGATGTTCCAGGCCCATGACGCATTCCTCTGCATCGGCGAGGGGCGCTATGTGAACGAATCGAACCGGCGGCAACTGACCCCCGAGCGCTATCTGAAGACCGCCTCCGAGATGATAGAGCGCTTCAAGGACATTCCGGAAGCCGTTGAAAACACGGTTGAGATCGCCCTGCGCTGCGCCTTCCGTCCGCGCACCCATCCGCCGATCCTGCCACGCTTTGCCGAGAACGAGGTGGACGAACTCAAGCGCCAGTCGCGCGAGGGTCTGGCGGAGCGGCTGGAGGTGATTCCGCACGCCGCCCCGGTCGCGGACTACGAGGCCCGGCTGGAATTCGAGCTGGGCGTGATCGAGCAGATGGGCTTCCCCGGCTACTTCCTGATCGTCGCCGACTTCATCAAATGGGCGAAGTCGCACGACATCCCCGTGGGGCCGGGACGCGGCTCGGGCGCGGGCTCGCTGGTTGCCTATGCGTTGACGATTACCGATTTGGACCCATTGCGTTACGGCCTTCTGTTCGAGCGATTTCTGAACCCGGAACGAATCTCGATGCCCGACTTCGACATCGACTTCTGCCAGGACCGGCGCGAGGAGGTGATCCATTACGTCCAGGAGAAATACGGCCGCGACCGGGTCGCCCAGATCATCACCTTCGGCACGCTGCTGTCGAAGATGGCGGTGCGCGATGTCGCCCGTGTGCTGCAGATGTCGTACTCGCAGGGCGACCGCCTGTCGAAGCTGATCCCGGTCGAGGGGGTCAAGCCGCTGTCGATCCGCGAGGCCCGCAAGTCCGAACCCCGGCTGGAGGAGGAAGCACGGCGCGACGAGAATGTCGGCGTGCTGCTGGATATCGCCGAGAAGATCGAGGGGCTGCTGCGCAACGCCTCGACCCATGCTGCGGGCGTGGTGATCGGCGACCGGCCGCTGCAGGAGCTGGTGCCGCTGTACCGCGACCCGCGCTCCGAGATGCCGGCCACCCAGTACAACATGAAATGGGTCGAGCCCGCGGGCCTCGTGAAGTTCGACTTCCTGGGGCTGAAGACCCTGACGGTGATCCAGAACGCCATCGACCTGTTGAAGCTGCGCGGCATCGAGGTCGACATCTCGACCATCCCGCTGGACGATGACGCCACCTATGAACTCTACAGCCGCGCCGACACGGTGGGCGTGTTCCAGGTGGAAGGCCAGGGCATGCGCGATGCGCTGCGCCAGCTGCAGCCCACTTGCATCGAGGACATCGTGGCGCTGGTGGCCCTCTACCGCCCGGGCCCGATGGAGAACATCCCGAAATACTGCAACGTCAAGAACGGCCGCGAGGCGCGCGAGAGCCTGCATCCCTCGATCGACCCGATCCTGGACGAGACCCAGGGCATCATCGTCTATCAGGAGCAGGTGATGGAGGTGGCCCGCAAGATGGCGGGGTACAGCCTCGGCGGCGCCGACCTGCTGCGCCGGGCGATGGGCAAGAAGATCCAGGCCGAGATGGATGCCGAGAAGCCCAAGTTCCTGGCCGGCGCGGCGGAGAACGGCATCCCCAAGGCCAAGGCCGAGCAGGTCTGGGACCTGCTGAACAAGTTCGCCAATTACGGCTTCAACAAGTCCCATGCCGCGGCCTATGCGGTGGTCAGCTACCAGACCGCCTGGCTCAAGGCGAATTACCCGGTCGAGTTCATGGCCGCGGTGATGAATCTGGACCTGCACCTCACCGACAAGCTGAACACCTATGTGCAGGAGTGCCGCCGCACCGGGCTGCCGGTCGAGGCGCCCAGCGTCAACCGCAGCCGCGCGACCTTCACGGTGGAGGGCGGTCAGATCCTCTACGCGCTGGGGGCGCTGAAGAAGGTGGGCGTCGAGGCGATGCGGCTGATCGAGGCGGCGCGCGAGCAGGGCGGCCCGTTCCGCGACCTGTTCGACCTGGCCGCCCGGGTGGACCTGCGCGCCGTCGGCAAGCGGGCGATGGAGAGCCTGGCGCGGGCCGGCGCGCTGGAATGCCTCGACCGCAACCGCCAACAGGTGCTGCTGAGCCTCGACGACCTGGTCGACTACTCCGGCGCGCTGCACGAGGAGCGGGTCTCGGCCCAGCATTCGCTGTTCGGCGATGCGCCCGAGGCGCTGCCGCCGCCGCGGCTGAAGGCCTGCGAGGACTGGCTGCCGGCGGCGCGGCTGCGCGAGGAGCATGCCGCGGTGGGCTTCTACCTGTCCGGCCATCCGCTCGAGGACTACATGGGCGCGCTGAAGCGCCAGAAGGTCTCGTCCTATTCCGAGTTCACCGCCACCAAGGGCCGCACCGGCGGCACGGCGCGGATCGCCGGCACCGTGGCGGCGGTGCAGTTCCGCAAATCCGCCAAGGGCACGCGATTTGCCTTCATCGGGTTCTCGGACCCCACGGGCGTCTACGAGGTCATGGCGTTCTCCGACGTGCTGGCCGCCGCCGAGGGGCTGCTGGAGCCCGGCCGCAACCTGGTGCTGCGGGTCGAGGCCGAGCCGGGCGACGAGGCCTCGCGGCTGATGCTGCGCGGGGTGCAGCCGGTCGAGGAGGTGATCGAGGGCGCCGCCGCCGCCGGGCTGACGGTGCATGTCGAGGATGCCGCCGCCATGCCCTCGATCAAGGCGCGGCTGGGGCAGGGCGCCCGGATGCTGCGCCCTGGTCGGGGCGCGGGGCCGGTACATCTGGTGATCGCGCTGCCCGAGACCGGCCAGGAGGTCGAGATCGCACTGCCCGGAAACTACCCGGTCGGCCCCGAGATCCGGGGCGCCCTGAAGGCGGTGCCGGGCGTGGTGATGGTCGAGGAGTTCTGAGTATTCCCCTTGATGGCCATGTGGACAGAGTGAGTATCGGAGATCGGAGCGAATACTTTAGGATTGTCTAGTATTCAAATAAAAAATCCGGAGATCGTGACATTATCGCGGAATTTACCATAATACTAAGAAAAAGTATCGATTTATTGTTATTTTTTTCTAATCAAATATGCTGCCATGATCCAGGCGCTATTGATAATAAGAAATGGTTAGCGAAGAAAGAAAGTAATAAAAGAATTATTACCTAAAAAAACAAGTACACGTAGATTAAGATTGTGTTAATTTGAAAGTCTCCGAATCAGTGTTGCTTTGAGCGGAGCGTGGGCCCCAACGATGTGGGGTTGGCGCAGGGTGTTGGCGTGTTGACGACGGCGCTTGCGTGCGATTGCGGAGAATATAAAATGGACGAGTTACTTGTCCGGTCGGCGCGCAATACGACCGGCGGGATGGCGATGAAGCTGGATCGGTCATTCGGGTCTGACGCGAATGGCGCTTTCCAGGCCCGCACCGAGCGGGTGACAAAAAGGCTGTCGGGCGCTGGCGCAGTACTGGGGGCGCTGGCTATCTGGTTCGGCCTGTCCGGGCAGGCGCTCGCCGCGGCGGACGAGCTTTACCCGAACAGCGCCACATGGGCGGTCAACACGATCGCCGACGGCAATATCACGAACGGATTCAATACCCCAGGCGCCAACGGCGCCACGACGCTCAATACCGACGTGTTCGACGGTGACGCGATCCTGGTGACGGCGGGTTGGAGGATCAGGGACAACAGCGCCGCGGCGGGCGTGGACACCAACTACGGAGCTTCCGGCCGGACCGTGATCTTTACCGCGGTCACATCCAGCAAGCCTTTGGATGCGGCAGATGTCGTGGTGTCGGCGATCGCCAACTGCACCGTGACGAGCGCGGCGTCGACCTGCTCCACCGCGATCAGTTTCACGGCACCGGCCACGGTCGGCACCTACCAGATCCAGATCAACACCAACGGCGGACCCGGGCCGGGGCCGCTTACCACGCGGCAACTTCGCATCAACTTCACGGTTGCCGAAGATGTGGCCGCCCCGATCGACACCAAACTGACCGTGTACCAGCAGTGCTACCTGCTGAACCAGGGCGACGTGGACCTTACCGCCAAGCTCGAGGAACTGGTCAGCGGAAGCCCGATCGACAATGCGGAGATCGATTTCTTCATCGATCCGCCTTCACCCTCGATCGGTTCGGCTTTCACCGAGGCGGATGGCGTGGCGACGCTGACGCATGACATCACCGGCCTCGGGGTCGGCGACTACAACCTCTACGCCGAATTCGCTGGCGACAACGTCTATAACGGATCGAACGACAGCGCCACGCTTGGCATCACCTACCTGTTCGCTGGCTTCGGCGAGCCGATCAACGGCGACGGGTCCAGCATCTTCGGCGGCCGCATCATCCCGATCAAGATCAGGCTGTTCGATGCCAATGGCGTGCCGGTTACCGATGCCACACCGACCGTGTGGTTGAAGGACGTCGACAATGTGATGGGCCTTGGCACGGATCTGGTGGCGACCACTTCGGTTTCGGCCGCGGACACCGGCAACATCATGCGTTACGTCCCCGATGACCAGCAGTACATCTACAACTGGGACGCCAGGGACCTGCTCAACGGCACCTACTATGTCGTGGTGGATCTGGGCGACAGCCCGACCTGCAGGCCCGAGGACCCCTCGGCAATCATCACGGTGCAGAAAAAGGGCAAGAAGTAGTTCGCTCCCGCTACGGGACCGGGGTGTCTCAGCCCCGGCCGCCGAGAACCGACCGCCTGGTCGTCGAGGTGAGCTGCGAGTGACATGAGACTGCCCCGTCCGGGTGAATCCCGGGCGGGGCGCACCCCCGGTGCAACAGTGGGCGGATCGCGGTCCACCCTTTTCCATTCTGGGCTCTGGCGAGTAAAAGCCACGTGCTTCGCTGCCGATGCTTGCCCGGCTGCCCGAGACCGGCCTGGGGATCGCGCTGCCCGGAAACCACCGCTTCGGCCCCGAGATCAGCGGCGCGCTGCAGGCAATGCCTGGGGTAGTGATGGTGGAGGAGTTTTGACCCCGCGTGGATCGCACGCGAAAACCGGGCTTTCGGCGAATTCGATTTTTGGCAATACTGGGTTTCGCAAGATAAATCTTGCGTAGGGAAAGTATCTTGGAGTGGAGAAATGAAGATGCGGAAAACACTTTTGCTTCTGGCCGGATGTATGTCCATGCTACTTGCCGGATTTACGACCCATGCAGTTGCAGCGCCAAAGGGGATAAGCGCCTGTGGTACAATAACCAGAGCGGGAGCCTATATCCTGGCCCGGAACATCAATGGCACCGCCATTCTTGGTGACTGCATCATCATCGATTCCCCGCATGTCACCCTGGACCTCAACGGCTTCGGCATTGGCGGGCCCGGCCTGGTAGGGGGCATCGTGGCCGGTGATGGAATCGTCGTGCTCAATGGGCACAAGAATGTCGAGATTCGCAACGGCACCGTTACCGGCTGGATCAACGGCATCATCTTCGAAAGCGGCACCGACGGGGCGATCGTCGAGGGGATCAGATCGCACGACAACACGAACTCCGGCATGCAGGTGCTGGGCGCGGGTGCGCTGATCCGGAACAATGTCGCGCATGACAATACCGCTTCCGGGATCCTGTTCCAGAACACCAGCACGGTCATGAACAATGTCACCAACAATAACGGGCTGTTCGGCATAGTTGGGTCCTGCGATTCCACGATCATGTTCAATACGGCGACGGGCAACGGGACGACGAACCTGAATGTCACGCCGGCAGCGAACTGCGTGATCGACTTCAACACGGCGCCCTGAGCGCCATCTTCCCGGGCAACTGGCCCTCCGATTCGGTTGCCCGGAATCAGGGGCTTGCTTTGGCTTGCCCCTGCCGCGCCATCGGTCTAAATCCCCCTCGGCAGCCAGGGAGATGCAGATGATCGGACGCCTGAACCATGTGGCCATCGCGGTGCCGGACCTAGAGGCCGCCTCGGCGCAGTATCGCGACACGCTGGGCGCCAGGGTAGGCGCGCCGCAGGACGAGCCGGACCACGGGGTGACGGTGGTCTTCATCGAATTGCCCAACACCAAGATCGAGCTGCTCTACCCCCTCGGCGAAAACTCGCCGATCAAGGGGTTCCTCGAGAAGAACCCCTCGGGCGGCATCCACCATATCTGCTACGAGGTGGCGGACATCCTGGCCGCGCGCGACCGGCTGAAGGCCGCGGGTGCCCGTGTGCTGGGCACGGGCGAGCCCAAGATCGGCGCCCATGGCAAGCCGGTGCTGTTTCTGCACCCGAAGGACTTCAACGGGACCCTGGTCGAGCTGGAGCAGGTCTGAGATGTCGATCACCTCGGCCATGGTGCTCTACTGCGTGATCTGGGCGCTGGTCTTCTTCATGGTCAACCCGCTGTGGCAGACCAGCCAGTCCGAGCAGGGCGAGGTCGAGCCCGGCACTCCCGCCAGCGCGCCAGTGGACGCGATGGTGCGCAAGAAGGCGATCATCACCACGGTGATCGGCACGGCGCTGTTCGTGCTGGCCTTCGGCAGCATCCAGTTCGGCTGGGTCACGCTGGACGACATCAACTTCATCAAGCTGCCTTCCGAGCGCTGAGGCCTGGCCGCTACATCCGCCAGAGTTCGATGCCCTCGGGCTTGGCGGCCCGGTCGAGCGTGCCGGTCAGGTCGGCGACCACGCCCGCGCCGTCGCGCAGCAGCGCCGCGATATCGCCCCAGCCCCAGCCCAGATAGAGCCGGTGCCCGGTCGCCAGGATCACCGCGTCGGCGGGGGCGAGCGCGGCGGCCTCCGTCAGTTCCATCCCGTATGCGCGGGCGAATTCCTCCGCGTCGGCGTGCGGGTCGTGGAGCTGCACCGTGACCCCGGCGTCGCGGAGCTCGCGCGCCAGGTCGGCGACCTTGGTGTTGCGGGTGTCCGGCACATTCGCCTTGAAGGTCACGCCCAGCACCGTGACCCTTGGCCGGGCGCCGCGTCCCAGGCGCACCAGGTCGCGCAGCACCCGCTTGGCCACATGGCTGCTCATGCCGTCATTGACCCGGCGGCCGGCCAGGATCACCTGCGGATGGTAGCCCGCCTGCTCGGCCTTGTGGGTCAGGTAGAACGGGTCCACGCCGATGCAGTGCCCGCCGACCAGCCCGGGATGGAACGGCAGAAAGTTCCACTTGGTTCCCGCCGCCGCCAGCACGTCGCGGGTGTCGATGCCCAGACGGTCGAAGATCATCGAAAGCTCGTTCACCAGCGCGATGTTCAGGTCGCGCTGGGTGTTCTCGATCACCTTCGCGGCCTCGGCGACACGGATCGACGACGCCCGGTGCAGCGGGGCCGAGATCGCCCGTCCATAGACCTCGTGGATCACCTCCAGCGCCTCCGGATCGCTGGCCGAGACGATCTTCGCCAGGGTCTCGAAGCGGTGCTCGCGGTCGCCGGGATTGATCCGCTCGGGCGAGTAGCCGACGGCGAAGTCGCGGCCGAGCTTCAGGCCCGATTCCGCCTCCAGTACCGGGACGCAGTCTTCCTCGGTGGCGCCCGGGTAGACGGTGGATTCATAGACCACGATGTCGCCCGGCTTCAGCGCCTGGCCGACGGTCCGCGAGGCGCCCAGCAGCGCGCGCAGATCCGGCCGCCTGGCGCCGTCGATCGGGGTCGGGACGGTGACGATGTGGAAATCCGCCTGCACCAGCGCGGCGGGGTCGGAGGTGTAGGTCAGCCCCGGCGGGTTCAGTTCGCCCTCCGGCACTTCGTTGGTGCGGTCGCGCCCGGAAACCAGCTCGCCGATGCGCCCCGCGTCGATGTCGAACCCGACTACCGGCAAGCCGTTGCGCGCCATGGCGACCGCGACCGGAAGGCCCACATAGCCCAGCCCGATGACGGAAACTCTGCGATCGGAAATCATTGATCCGCCCACGGGAAAACTGCGCCAAGCCGCCACCCTGATATCCCCGCAGTCCCGGCGAGGCAATGTTTCAGCGCCCCAGATCGCCAATTGGCTTAATGCTGTACAATGCCTATAGTTGCCAACAAAGACGTTCGGGGATGGATCCGCGCAATGGATGGATCGGAGCAGAGCCGCAGACCGCCGAAAGTCTGGGCTCTGCTGGGCCACCGAATGGGCGACAACCTCCAGGTCGAAGCGATTGTCCAGGCCCTCGGCTGGCCCGTCGAGCGCAAGTCCCTCGGCTGGCGCAAGGGCGGAATCGGCTGGTCGCCGCTCTATGGGCACAAGGCGCCGTCGCTGGAGCCGTTGACCCCCGAAGCGCGTGCCGGAATCGCGCCGCCCTGGCCCGATCTGGTCGTGGCCATCGGCTGGCGCAGCGTACCGGTCGTGCGGTGGATCGCGCGCGAGAGCGGCTGCCGGCTGGTCCATATCGGCCGCCCCCGCGCGCCGCTCCGCTGGTTCGACCTGGTGCTGACGACGCCGCAATACGGCGTGCCCGAGGCCGGGAACGTGCTGCGCCTGGGCGGCCCGCTGCATCGCCGCACTCCCGAGGAGTTGGCCGCCGCGGCCGAACAGTGGAGCGACCGCCTGGGCCATCTGCCCCGGCCCTGGACCGCGGTGCTGCTGGGCGGAGACGCGCCGCCGCTGCGCCTGACGCCCGAGGCCGCCGCCGAGCTGGGCGAGCAGGTCGACCGGCTGGCCGCCGCGAGCGGCGGGTCGGTGCTGGCCGCCGCCAGCCCGCGCACAACGCAGGCTGCCCTCGACGCGTTCCTGTCGCGGATCACCGTTCCGTCGCATCACTATGCCTGGGGCGGACCCGGCGAGAATCCCTATTCCGGCTATCTGGGGCTGGCGGATGCCTTCGTGGTAACGACGGACAGCATCTCGATGGCCCACGAGGCTGCCGCGACGGGCAAGCCGTTGCATCTGTTCGGTCTGCCGTCGGGCGGCGCCTGGCTGCTGCGGGCGATGCAGTCGGCCGACCGCTTCCTTCGCGGCGGTCCTGCGGCGGCGGCCTATGAACGCCTGATCGCGGGCGGCTGGACCTATTCGCCGCGCGATCCCACCAACTATTTCGCCAGCCTGCTCGAATCCGGCCGCGCGGTGCGGCTGGGCGATCCTTTGCCACCCCGGAGCGAGGTGCAGGCGAGTGGGTCCGATATCGAGCAGGCGGTCGCGGCGGTGCAGGCCCTGATGGGCGAGTGAATGCCTATCCCTGCTTGCGCGCGGCGGCGGCCTCGGCATCGATCCGTGCGGCCAGTTCAGCAACCTCGTCTTCCGCATCCAGCGGGGTCACGCCGATCGCGGCATTGAGATCGATCACGTAGCCGTTCACCTGCTGGCGCACGGCGCTGCCGATCCGGTCGATCGCGACACCCGCCGCCAGGAACTGCTCCATCGTCGCCGGGGGTTTCGTCGGCAGGGTCAGGACATCCTCGCTGAGAAATCCGGCGGCGAAGCTCTGGTCGAGCCGGGCGCCGTCGCGGTATCGCAGCGCAATGCAAAGACCCAGCACGCGCGGCCCCAGCCCCGCCGCATGCAGGCGCTGCGCGGCGATCACGTTCTCGGCGACCCGGCGGCTGACCGTGGTTTCGTAGGCCTGTCGCCATATGGCGGCGGTGTAGGTTTCGCCCGCGGGCACGCCCTCGCCCTGCAGCACCGCCTGCCGCGCGGGGGCATTCCGGTGCAGGCAGCCCAGCCGGCCATCGACCGAGTTCATGAATTTGGCGCCCAGAGCCGGGATCCAGGTCGCCCAGGCCCCCCGCAGGCAGGCATGCGGGCGACCGTCGACAACGGCGCGCGCGTGGCCCGTCGCGCGGAACTTCGACCGGATCCGGTCGGCGAGGCTCCGCTCGATCCTCAATTCGCCATGGATGACGACAGGAAGGGTCATGCAGCCCGGCTCCGGCCCCTCATGCGCGCAGTGCCTGCCATGTGCCGCGCAACAGCCCGTCGCGCTGGCACCGGACCCGCCAGCGCAACTCGGCCTCCTTGCGCCGGCGCTTCGCCATGATCGCCCGGTCCTTCACCAGCGCCTTTGTCCGGGTCGCGATCTGCTCCGCGAGCCGCGCGACCTCCTGATCCTCGCTCGTCGCATCGCCGCCCTTGCCGAGCACGTCGAAGATCGGCAGCGGAAGCTTCTCGCGCAGCCGCTTTCCGGCCTCGGCGAAAGCAGCGGCGTTGGTCTCCGCGTCGCCGATCTGGGCTCGGATGCCGGCCTCGTCGGCGCAGGGCCGGATCGGCAGGCCGAGGGATTCCACCGTCGCCTGAATCTTCCACGAATTGCTTTCCAGCGGCACGAAGGGCACCCCCGCCATCAGCGCCAGATAGACGCCGTGATGGCGGGCGGTGACCACGATCCGGGCGGTGCCCATCGCCGCCATCGCCCCGGCCCAGCGCCGGCGCACCTCGCGGGCATGGAGCGGGAAGAAATGCCGCCGCTCGCCCGGCGCCGCGTCCAGCTGGAAGCGGATCGAGGCGAGGCCCACATCGGCGTCGCGCGACTTGTGCCAGTCGGTGACCACCAGATCGCCGCCGAAATCCGTGTCGGGGCGGTCCGAGAAACCGGCCGCCAGGATCGAATCCGGCGTGAGACCACACCGGATTCCCCGCGACCTGGCATAGGCATCCGACAGCGAGTCGCGCACGAAGAAGCCGTCGAGCGCGTTCAGCACCGCAGGCTCGACATCCATTTCCTGGAACAGCGCATTCACAAGCAGCGCCGCCTTGCCGCGTCGCCGTGCCAGCGCCAGAAGCCCGATATACTCCAGCCCGCGGCCGTGGTGCAGCGTGCCTTCGCCGTTGACCACCACGGCGTCGCTGGCATCGAGATGCGCCATCAGCCCGCCATCGCGCTCGAGCGACGCGATCGTCCGGTCCAGCGTCGGCTGGGCGTGGCGGTCCAGTTCGGTGACGAAGTAACGGTGATGGACGATGTGCCCCATCCGCCCCAGCATTCGCGCATGGGCGTCCGAGACGGCCAGACAGCCGACATGCGATTTCGTGCCGGTGTCGTTGCACAGAAGTATCTTCATCGCCGTGACCTTCGGGGCAAGCCGTCTGGGACCAGTCCCCACCCACGGCCTGAACGGGCGCGAGATTGGGGCGTGACCGCGCGCCGCTGCGCGCGGGCCCACCTTAGAGGATCGCGCCGAGGGTCAGCAATGGATTGCGTATCAGGAGAAAACCCTTCTCATCGCGCCCAGGAAAGATTTGTCCCGCAGCGAATCGAACCGCTTCTCCAGGCCGGGAATCAATTGCATGGTGTCGTTCCGGCGTGCGGCGTCGACCAGGTCCAGCAGGAAGGCGCGTTCGGTCCGCTTGCGCAGGTCTATGACCTTGACCAGCTTCTCGCTGACACTGCGGTCGCGGAAAATCTCGGGGACATGCCCGCATTCGGCGATGAACATCAGCTTGGTGCGCATGCATTTGGTGCAGCGGCCGCAATTATGCGGCCGGGCCGAATAATTCTTGCAGAACGACAGCGACGCCATCGCCTCGGGCGATTCCAGCAGCCTCGACATCTTCTGCGACCGCGTTAGGTCCAGGCACGCCGTGTCCATGCGGAAATCGGCGCTGGTGAAATACGGGTTGGTGATGCTGTTGGCGCCGTAGGGAAACACCAGGAATTCCTGGATCCGGCTGTAATCCGCCGAAATCTCGCCGGCCCGGAAATCGTTCCGGGCCAGGAACAGGCACGAGGCCAGGATGAAGCCATGGGTCAAGGTCCCCCGCATGCCGAATTTCCGGTACTCGGTATAGGCGTTGGTCTTGACCGTCAGGCGGTCCGAGCCGGTCATCTCGATGAAGGTCCGTGTCTGGTCCAGCAGGTCGGCGAACCGCGCCGCGTCGTCGACCTTGTAATCCAGCCCGTGGACCGTCAGCAGCGTCTGCTTCAGACCGGCGTCGTGGCGTCTGAGCAGGTTGTAGCTGGAATCGACGCCGCCGGAGAACAGCATCAGGTCGCGGTCCTCCTGTCCGGGCTCGACGGCCTCGGTCAGCTCCGCGAATCGCAGCGAGACGGGCGCGAACCGCTCCGGCATCCACATCGACCAGATGCGGATCAGCCTGGCCGCATTCTCCTGCGCCACCCTGTCTCCGACGCCAGCGATAACGGCGTTGTGCCCAGCCGCCATCGCAAGTGGAAGAATTGCCCAGGCAGCAAAAATCGCGCTGTTCTTTTTAGTGATACTTAAGTCATCGAAGTTGAATACTACTTCAAAAGCACCGCCGCGTATCGTTACACCGCCGTTTTCGAATTGAACCTTGTATTCTACATCGGGAAACGGCGGCATGTTTTCTGCTTTCGCGTGCTTTACAATTCCGTCATGATCAATGCAGAAGTCGATGTCAAGCGGAGGCGGAGCGCCTTACCGGTTCACAAGTCTTCAGTAAGAATCCCACCCGTTACGCGGGCCGGGTTGCTCTGCGACACGCCGAGGGGCAAGGTCGCGTTCCGGGCGCGAAGTCATCTGGTGGTCCCCAAGCATGAACCCCTTTGCCAAACTCGCCGGCAAGCTCAGCAAGGCGGAAGCCCGGGTCGAAAGCGTCACGATCCGCGACCTGCCGGAGATTTCGCAATGGATGTATTGGGGGTCGAAGGCGGTCAGGCTGAGGCTGATCGTTCCGGCAGAGATCCTCAGGATGCATGGTGGCTTTGCTTACCGGTCGGGCATGCATCCCTTCATCGAGGCGATCCGGCGCGGGCAGCAGGCCCTCTCCGCGTTCTATGACGCACACCAGCCGCAGACGGCGGCCGAGGCGCACTGGAGCGACTATCCGACACCCGGCATCGGCCCGATCGAACTGCCCTGGATCGTGCGCGAGGCACCGAACACCTATGTGGGCGAGCGGGGCCTGGGGGCCGAGCACGGGATCGCGATGTATGGTCCGTGCAGCGCCGAAAAGGTGAAGCTGGAGGCGAGGCGGCTGAAGGACCTGGCCGAAGCCATCGGCCGCGAGGGCTACAATCCCGACAAGTACGGCGACATCCAGGGGACGTTTCTGCGCCGCGGCGGCGACTTCCGCTTCTTCGTCCGCGGCGGCAAGCATCGCGCCGCGGTTCTGGGGCATCTGGGCGCTGACCAGATCCCGGTCAGCCTGACACGGGACTGGCCGCGCATGGTCGATATCGCCGACATCGAGGCCTGGCCGCTGGTCGCACAGGGGCGCATGACCGCCGATGCCGCCCGCGCGGTCTTCGACTGCTATTTCGACATGGACGGATCCCGGCAATACCGGATGCTGGGGCTGGTCTAGCCTGCGCCGGAGGTCAAGCGGCTGTGGCCGCTGCGGTCTTCTTCAGACCTTTCTTCCAGCGGACCTTGGTGCAGAACCACTGCGCGGGATTGCGGCGGATGCAGGCCTCGATGATCGCGGCCATTGCCTGCGTGAGCGCCCGCTCGGTCTCCTCGTCGTCGTCGCCGTCCGGCCAGATCGGCGGGTGGAACACCACCTCGACATTCCCCGGCCGCAAGCGCACCGACTCGGCCACGATGATCGGGCAGCCGAAGCGCAGCGCCATGCGGGCCGGAAAACGGGTGAAGGTGGTGGGGCGCGAGAAGAACTCGACATCCAGCCCGCTCTCGACCCGCTGGTCGACCAGCAGCGCGATCGGTTCGCCTTCCTTCAGCGCGGCGATACAGGCCCGCAGCGCGTTGTCCTTCTCGACGTAGTTCGCCCCGGTCTTGCGGCGCAGCGCCATCAGCTCGCGGTCGATCATCGGCTCGTCCAGCTGGGTGTGGATGATGTGCAGCGGCATGCCTTCGCGCTTGAAAAGGATCGGCATCAGCTCCCAGTTGCCCAGATGCGCACTGACATAGACCGCAGGCCCCCGCGTCTCGAACGGGTATTCCAGACTGCCGATCGCGCGCAGCGCCGTGCCATTGCCGTCGCGGTGGAAGCTCGAGATATGCACCAGCTCGGCGACCAGGCGGCCAAAATTCGCGGTGGCCCGGCGGGTAAGCGCATCGAGCTCGGCTTTGTCGATGCCGGGAAAGGCTTGGTAGAGATTGCGCTTGATCGCCCGCTCCTTGATGAAGAAGCCGGAGAAGTTTCCGGTCACCAGAGCCATGAACTCCGACGCATATCGCAGCGGCAGCATCCTGACAGCCAGGTAACAGATCGCCGCAATAGGACCCAGGACGGATTGAGGCGGTCTAGCCAAAACGGAACTTCCCCATCTTCTGCTCCCGCCAGCCCATCCGCGGGTCGTGATCATGCGCGGGCCGGGACCGGGCCTCGGGCCAAATCTGCCCGATCCGCAGCGACAGGGTCAATATGGCGAATAGGCCGCACATTCGGCAGGCGCGGTAGCCGCCGGCCGTCGTGCTGCGAAGCGGGCCGATATGGCGGCGGCGCATGTTCTCTGCTAAATCCGGCGCGTGACCGTTGGAATGCTCCGGAGCGCGACCCCCGATGACCGACGCCGATTCGCCCGCCCGCCTTTATCTGGTCACGCCACAGCTCCTCGACCCGCAGCCTTTCGCCCGGCTTGTCGCCCGCGCGCTGGCCGCCCACCCCGTGGCGTGCCTGCGCCTCGACCTCGGCCTCGCGCCCGAGGCGGACTGGCGCCAGGCCGCGAACCACCTGCTGCCCGTGGCCCATGCCCATGACGTGGCGCTGGTGATCGCCGAGCACCACCGGCTGGTTCAGCCGCTGGGACTGGACGGCGTGCATCTGGGAACCAGCCGTACCCCGGTGCGCGAAGTGCGCAAGGCCTTGGGGAAGGACCGGATCGTGGGCGCCTTCGGCGGCGCCAGCCGTCACCGGGCGATCACCCTCGCCGAGGCCGGTGCGGACTACGTGGCCCTCGGCCCCGTCAGCGCCAGCGGTGCGCTGGGCGACGGGACGCTGGTCGAGGACGAGATGTTCCACTGGTGGGCCGAGATGATCGAGACCCCCTGCGTCGCCGAGGGCGGCGTCCGCCCCGCAGACGCGGCGCGGCTGGCGGCCTATGCCGATTTCGTGGTGCCTGACCTGGCCGTGTGGCAGGCTCCGGAGGGCATCGAAGCGGCGCTGGCGCCGTATGCGGCGGCGCTGGCCGGGTGACTGCCGGGCAATTCGCTCACATGCGGTGATAGTCGCGGAACCAGTCCACGAACCGGGCCAGCCCCTCGCGGAGCGGCGTCGCGGGGCGGAAGCCGACCACCCGTTCCAGGTCGGCAACATCCGCATAGGTGGCGGGCACGTCGCCGGGCTGCATGCCCAGGAACTCCTTCTCCGCCACGCGGCCGGTCAGTTCCTCGAGGATGCCGATCATGTCCATCAGCTTCTCGGGGGCCGAGTTGCCGATGTTGAACACCCGGTGCGGCGCCCAGCTGGTTCCCGGGTCCGGGGCGTCGGTGCCGAATTCCGGGTCCGGGGCGGGCGGCATCGGGATAAGGCGCGCCAGGCTTTCGGTGATGTCATCCACATAGGTGAAGTCGCGCATCATGTCGCCATGGTTGAACACCTTGATCGGTGTCCCCTGAAGCATCGCCTTGGTGAAGATGAAGATCGCCAGATCGGGCCGCCCCCAGGGGCCGTAGACGGTGAAAAAGCGAAGGCCGGTGGCCGGGATTCCGTAGAGGTGGCTGTAGCTGTGGGCCATCAGCTCGTTGGCCTTCTTGGTGACGGCGTAGAAGCTGACCGGGTGATCGACGCTGTCATGCACCGAGAAGGGCAGCTTCGTGTTGCCGCCATAGACCGAGCTGGACGAGGCATAGACCAGGTGTTCCACCTTTGCCCGGCGGCACTCCTCCAGCACGTTGAGGAAGCCGGTCAGGTTCGACTCGGCATAGGCGTGCGGGTTGGTCAGCGAGTGACGCACCCCGGCCTGCGCCGCCAGGTTCACCACATGGCGGAAGCCGTGCCGGTCGAACAGGCCCGCCATGCCGTCGCGGTCGGCGAGGTCGAGCTTCTGGAAGGTGAAGCCGGGATGCTGGCGCAGCATATCCAGCCGCGCCTCCTTCAGCTTCGGATCGTAATAGGGGCTCAGGTTGTCGATGCCGACCACCGGAATGCCCGCGCGCAGCATCTTCTCGGCGGTGAAGAATCCGATGAACCCGGCGGCGCCCGTGACCAGGACCGGCGTCCTGCGGTCCAGTCGTTCCGCCCATTTCGCCGGATCGGCCATCCTCGGGTCCCCTTGCCTGGCAGTCTCGCCCTTGTGGCAAGGCCCGGGGCGATGTGCAAGGGGGCTCAGG
>DATHZU010000429.1:0-6348 GCA_035458445.1 Thermohalobaculum sp.
GCCCTGAGCCCGCCCTCGGGTCGGTTCTGCAACCGTGCCGAGCCGCCATGGTCGACGGCGATGCTGCGCACGATCGCCAAGCCCAGCCCGGTGCCCTCGGTGTCCGTCGCGATCCGGTGGAAGGGCATGAAGACCGTCTCCAGTTCCGCCTCCGAAATCCCCGGCCCGTCGTCGTCGATCCGGATCACCGCCTCGCCCTGCTCGGCAGTCAGGCTGGCGCGGGCGGAGCCGCCGTATTTCACCGCGTTTTCGACCAGGTTGCGCAGCATCCGTTCGACTGCGTTGAACCGGCAGCTCACATAGAGCTGGTTCGGCACCTGCAGCGAGACGTCGTGGCCCAGCCCGGCCTGTTCCTCGACCACTGCCTCCAGCAGGGCGGCCAGGTCGGTCTGCTCCATTTCGCCGTCGCGCATGGTGGCGCGCGAGAACGCCATGATCGCGTTGATGATCCCCATGGCCCGCTCCAGCCGGTCCTCGATCTGCTGGCGGGTGGTCTCGGGGCCGACGCTGCCCAGCATCAGCCGGATCGCCGCCAGCGGCCCCTTCAGGTCGTGGCCGATGCTGCGCAACAGCCCGATCTGGTAGTCGACCGACTGGCTGACCCGCTCGCCCATGCGATTGAAGGCCGCGATGATCTCGCGCACATCCGCCGGACCCTGCGGCGCCACCGGATCGGCCCGCTCGCCGCGGCCGATCAGGTCCGCCGCCACGGAGAGGCGGCGGAACGGGCGCATCACCCGGCGGCCAACCAGGATGCCCAGCCCGGCGACCGCGATGGTGCCGAGTATGGTGGCGATGATCTTGGTGATGCTGACATTGATCGGCGCCGGCCGTTCGAGCCGGTAGAGCGTCAGCCATTGTCCGGTCTCGGACAGCTCCATCGCGATGGTGTGCACTCTCCCGCCACTGACAGGGCCTGGCGGAGGCCGGTCGCCGGACTGCTGTCCGGCTGGCCGCCGCGGCGCCTCGCCGGTTACCCAGCCGGCGGTTGTTCCGGGGTTCTGCTCGAACAGCGCGGTGCGCGGCGGCTCGCCGAGCTGGAACAGGGCTGAGCGTTCGGAGGCCACGCCGGGCGGCGGCGCAAGCGGAATCGGGGGCGCCGGGCGTTCGGCGACAGTGACCGCCGAGACCGGCAGCCCGCTCCGCTGCGCCCATGCCAGGACCTTGGCGGCGAACTCGGTGTCCTGCTCGTCCGACGCCAGGAGTTTCGGCGCCGACCCCAGCACATAGCGGCTGGCGGGGTCGGAAAAAACCTGGACCATTGAGGTGCGGAACTCGGGCGGCGCGTCCATCAGCCGGGGGACGATCACCGCAAAGGCGGCAGGCGCGAGGTCGCGGCCCCGGTGCCGCCCCTGGTCGCGCTGGTTGATCCGGTCGATCGCGATCAGCATCAGGTGCAGCGCCAGCGTCACGCCGACCAGAACCAGGGTGAGCTGTACCCCCAGGGACATGCGGCTGGGTCTAAGGGTCATGGTTCAGCTCCCGCATTCGGCACCGGATTGCCCGGCCGGGCCGCTTTGGCTATGCATAAACGAGGCGTGGGACATGCAATAGCCCGGCACGGCGTGCACGGGCGATGGAACCCGGAGGGGCGCGGGCAAATGGGAGCATCGCCTGGGGCGTCC
This sequence comes from Thermohalobaculum sp., assembly GCA_035458445.1. Taxonomy (GTDB): domain Bacteria; phylum Pseudomonadota; class Alphaproteobacteria; order Rhodobacterales; family Rhodobacteraceae; genus Thermohalobaculum. Next base: position 1,626 of record DATHZU010000429.1, read on the forward strand.
GAAGCCCATTTTCGCGTGCTGGTAGTCGATGACGACGAGGCGCTGGGCGCCGAGCTGGAGGAATTCCTGCGCGAGGCCGGATTCGAGGTCGGCCGCGCGACGGACGTACCCTCGGCGCGCCGGCTGGCGGCCAGCCTGAAGCCCGATATCTGCATCGTCGACATCGTCATGCCCGGCACCACCGGCAAGGTGTTCTGCCGCGAGATCGCCGAGGGCTCGGATGCAGGCGTGATCATGATGAGCTCGCTTTCGGACACCGAGACGGTGATCTCGCTGCTGGGCATCGGCGCCGACGACTACATCGTCAAGCCGTTCCAGTTTGCCGAGCTGGTGGCGCGGATCGCCGCCGTTCTGCGCCGCCGCCAGACGCCGGGCGCCGCCGCGCAGGGCCCTGTCATGCGTGTCGGGCCGTGGGAGTTCCATCCCTCCGAGCGGCGGCTGAAGGGCGCCGATGGCCGCAGCGTGGCGCTGACCCCGGGCGAGATCGAGGTGCTGCGCTTTCTCGCCGCCAGCCCCGGGATCGTCTTCGGCCGCGAGGATCTGCTGGCGGTGTCGCGCAACCGGCAGCATGGCGGCAGCATGGACCGCAGCGTCGACAACCTGATCAAGCGGCTGCGCCGCAAGATCGAGCCGGATCCCGAGAACCCGACCTGCATCGTCACGGTCTGGGGCAAGGGCTATCGGTTCGACGGCTGACGCGGTCGGGCCGGTGCCCGGTCCAGCCCCGTTGATCGTCTCGATTCTCACGCCGCCAACTCCGAAGTTTCTGCCGCGCCCGTCCGCGGCATCGCGAGCATAATCCGGTTCGGACCGGAGCAGTTGTATCAATTGCAGTCGGCGCACCCGTGGCCGCCCGCCATCGGCTCCTGAAATCGGTCGAATTTGATACAGCTTGTTACACGCAATCCTTCCGCCGCTGCGGTATGTTTATTTCAACGCAAGGGCAGAAAGCAACTCAATATCTCTGTCAGAACCAAGTAAAAAATGGTGAAAATAGAAGTTATGGAGGGGAAAATGTTCGGTAATGGTTCCAATCAATCATCGCTTTACGAACTAGCGTGCAACTTGAAAGGTAATTGTACTTCAGGGAATTTCGTAACTTCGTTCAAGAAGGTGGCCTCTCCCGGTCAGAACGACTCCGGATCGCAGGATATCCAGTTCGGGTTGCATTCGGTTTCGACGGAAAGCATCGACCAGCTGATGACGCTCTACTGGCCGGCCGTGCTCGGCGTGGCCATCGCCTTCGCGCTGGTCGTGTTCGGCAAGCCGGAGGCCTCGCGGCTGGCGGCCGGCGTCGCCTTCGTCGCGCAGATGGCTTTGGTGGCGATCGCCCGGTAACCCTCCCGAGCGTCCCCGGCCCGTCGCTTCACAGCGGCCGCTTCATGCCCCAGTGAGAGGCCTTAAACCCCAGCCTCTCGTAGAAGCGGTAGGCGTCGGTTCGCACGCGGTCCGTGGTCAACTGGATCAGCGTGCAGCCGGCGCCGCGGGCGCGGGCGAAGGCGGCCTCGAACAGCGCCTCGCCGATTCCCCTGCCCCGCCGGTCGGCCCGCACCCGCACGCCCTCGATCTGCGCACGCGAGGCGCCCTGGCGCGAGAGACCGTGGATCACGGTGAACTGCAGGCAGCCGACCAGCTCGGCCCCGTCCTCGGCCACCAGATAGACATTGCCGGGCTGCGCCGACATCGCGGCGAAGGCCCGGGCATAGGCCCGGTTGCCGGGCGCCTCGCGGCCGCGGCCGAGCCCGTCATCGGCCAGCAGGCGGGCGATGGCGTCGACGTCCCCGGCAAGCGCCTCGCGAATCAGCATGGCGGCGGTCCTGTGGTGCGGTTGCGCGGGCTGGCGTCTTTCATCTGCGGGTGGCTCCGGTCGGGTACTGCCTACAAAAGAGATCGGGACCCGGCGAGGGGTCCCGATACCAGCCGCAGGATCTGCGGCGATCTGCTAGCGTGTCACCTTGAAGGGATTCGGCGCGGTATCCTGACCATTCGACGTCGTGACCAAGACGTCCCATGGAATCTCGCCCTTCTTGCCCTTCGAGCTCGCGGAAACGTTCGCCGTGATCGTCGTATCATTCACGACCGTAACTTCCGTCGCGACCGGCGTGGGTCCGCTGCCGTTGAGGAAGGTGACGGAAGCACTGCTGCCCGCGTCGCCAAAACCGCTCCCGGAAATGGTTACCGCCTTGGGCGACTCGGTCACGTTCATCGAACCCGGGGAGATGCCGGTCACGTCCACAACGGCACCGGAGCCGTCGGAGGCCGTGACGCCCTGCTGCGCGACGTCCGTTTGGCCCGCATTGTCGGTCACGGTCAGGCTGACATTGTAGGTCCCGGGCGTCGCATAGGTATGGCTCGGGTTCTGCGCGGTCGAGGAGTTGCCGTCGCCGAAGTTCCAGTCCCACGAGGCGATCGTACCGTCATCCGTCGAGCTGTCCGTAAAGACACAGCCGAGCGCGTTGTCGCAGGTGGCAGACCAACTCGCATTCGGCGGATTATCCACCGGCGTGCCGCCGCAGAGCGCGGCGGTGACGCCGACATGGTCCCAGGCGGCGGTGACCTGGGCTGCTTCGGCCCCCGCCACGAGGGTCGTCGCGGCTCGCGCATCACAGAAATCGCCGTTCGCGGGGATCGACAGGAAACCGAGGTAGAACACGTCGGCTGCCCGCTGGATGTCGACGCCCGCGACGGAGGAACATCCGCCGTCGTGGCTGTGCGCGCCGCACTGCCCCGTCACCAGCCGGTAGAACGCGTGGTTCGGGATGCCGCTGTTGATATGCACCCCGCCATTGTCGCCGGTGCCGGTGTAGCGATCGGCATAATTCGTCGGGTCGCCATCCGCCGCAGGGTTCGCCATGTTGCGGAAACCGTCGCCCACGAGGTCGAAATCCTCACCGACCAGCCATTCGCTGCCCGGTGCCCCCAGATCGGGATCGGGCTCCGTCCGCGGCGACACGCCCGGAGGCAGGCCGTTAGAGTCGACCAATCTCTCGACCGTCGCCGCCACGATGTCCGAGAGGCTCTCGTTCAGGGCGCCGGATTCGTTCTGGTAGATCAGGTCGTTGTGCGCCTCGGTGACGCTGTGCGCGAACTCGTGCACCGCCACGTCCAGCGAGGTCAGCGGGTCGAATTGCACTCCGTCGCCGTCGCCGAAGCCGAAATACGAGCTGTTCCAGAACGCGTTGACGTAGTTCTTGGTGAAGTGGGCGTGGATCGGGATGCGGCCTCCCAATAAGGGATATCGTGCATTAAAATCGAAGCTGTACTGGGTCAGGAAGTAGGAATCCGCCAGCGCCATGTAGTAATGCGCATCCACCAGCGCCGCGGTGCCCGGAGATTCGCGGCCCAGGATATTCCAGTGGTCGTCGCCATCGGTCGCCGGTGCCCCGCTGAGGAAAGGACGGCGCGAGGAACCCTGGTCGCGGGTCTCCTGCCGGGCATTCCGCAACTGCGTCGCCGCTCCTCCGGACGGCGCCGGGGTGATCAGGCAGTCGAGGATCTTGAAATCCGCGGTCCCGCCGGTGCGGTCCCACTCCATGCCATAGCCGTCGCCGGTGGTGCAGCCCTGGTTCGTCAGGGCGTCGTACTTGTTCAGCGTCGCGCCGTTCTCGGCGCCGATCCAGTGCACCCAGCGGCTGGTGTCGCGCCGGGTCTCGACGCGCCAGAAGAATTCGCCGCTGTCCGGGTCGATCATCAGCGTCACGTCGCGCCGGCCGTCCGGGCCGATGTCGCGGTCGACCAGCCCCCTGGCGCCGGCGGCGGTGACCCGCACCGAATTTGACGCCGCGATGCCGGGATAATGCGCGCCGATCACCCGCACCACGTTGCCGTCGGCGTCGCGGTGAATGGTGATCAGACCGCCGAGCACCTCCGCGCCGCCAAAGGTCTGCTGGTAATAATCCATGGTCACGCCCAGGCGCCCGATCGGCATCGATCTGACCAGCGTCGTGTCCGATGGCGCGGCATAACCCGCCGCTCCGCCACCGGTCAGCGTGAAGAACCCGTCCGGCTGCGCCTGGCCGAGGGCCGGCGCGGCGGCGAACAACGCCGCGGCGAATACGGGCGCTGCCACGCCGGCAGCGATTCGGGGAAATCGAGTTTTCATTCCAAGGTTCCTGTTCGGTCCAGCCTGAGGGTCGCCTTCGCGGGCCGCACGCAGGTCGCGCGCGGCCACAAGCGGCATGATCCTATCACAGATCACGGTTCTGTGATCAAAAATATAGTTTTGATCCAGAACGTTCCGCGCGGCAGACGGCGTTTCGCCGGCACGCCGTGCATCCGTGTCTCAGGCAGGATCTTGGCAATCCGCCGCCTCGGCCGCACGGATGAAGGCGGTCACCTTTTCCGGATCCTTGACGCCCGGTGCGCTCTCAACCCCTGACGAGACATCGACCTGCCGCGCGCCGGTCAGGCGCACCGCCTCGGCGACGTTCCCGGGGGTCAGGCCTCCGGCAAGCATCCAGGGCCGGGCCCAGCGCCGCCCGGCGATCAGCCGCCAGTCGAAGCTGAGCGCATTGCCGCCGGGCAGGAACTCGGGGCCCTCGTGCGGCGGCTTGGCATCGACCATGATCTGGTCGGCCACCGCCTCGTATCTGGCGATCTGCGGCAGGTCGGCAGCGTCGCGGATGCCGATGGCCTTCATCACCGGCAGGCCCCAGCGCGCCTTGACCTCGGCCACCCGCTCCGGGCTTTCCTTGCCATGGAGTTGGAGCATGTCGACAGGCAC
>DATHZU010000430.1:0-6795 GCA_035458445.1 Thermohalobaculum sp.
GCTGACCGACAAGGAGGCGCTGGACCTGCTCCGTGCCTATTACTCGATTCCGGAGGCGCAGCGGCGCAAGCTGTTCGACCTGGCGCGGGTTCTCAGCGACGCAGCCTGACGCTGCTTGCAGGGCCGCATGAGGGGCGGCCCGGCGCAGCCACCGACGGTGACATCAATGCCCTGGCAGCAAGCGCTGCCAGGGCATTTCACGTTCTGGTTGCCAGCGCGGTTCGACCCGGACCGGATGTTGACCTGGCCACCTTGCGCAGGCAGAACGGGTCATCCGAAGCCACCTCCGGCAGCGAAAATGCTCTCCGACAACGACCTCTCCGGCCTGACCGAACTCGCCTGCCGCCTCGCCGATGCCGCGGGTGCCGCCTCCCTGCCCTATTTCCGCTCGACCGGTCTCGGCACCGACGACAAGAACGCCGATGACGCAGGCGCGAAATATGACCCGGTAACAGCCGCTGACCATGCCGCCGAGGCGGCGATCCGCGCGATCCTGGCGGTCGAGCGGCCGGATGACGGTGTTCTTGGCGAGGAGCAGGCACCGACAAAGGGCCGCTCGGGCCTGACTTGGGTGATCGATCCGATCGACGGCACCCGCGCCTTCATCTCGGGTCTGCCCACCTGGGGCACGCTGATCGCGCTCGACGACGGCACGGCCGGGCGCATCGGCATCGTCGATCAGCCGCATATCGGCGAACGCTTCGTGGGTGTGAACGGCCCTGACGGCGCACGGGCGTGGCTGACCCATCACGGCCACAGCACCGATATCGCGGTGCGCCGCTGCGCCGGCCTCGCCCAGGCGACGTTGTACACCACCACGCCCGACATGTTCGACGCCGACGAATGGGCGGCTTTCCAGCGGGTGCAGAAGCGGGTGCGGCTGGCGCGCTACGGGGTCGATTGCTATGCCTATGCGCTGATCGCGCTTGGCCATGTGGACCTGGTGATCGAGTCGAGCCTCAAATCCTATGACATCGCCGCCCCGGCGGCGCTGATCCGCGCGGCGGGCGGCATCGTGACCGATTGGCGTGGCGGCGACGCGCGCTGGGGTGGGCAGGTGATCGCCGCGGGCGACGCGGCGGTCCATGCCGAGGCGCTGGAGATTTTGCGCGACGCGGCAGCTTGAGCGCCACTCGGATCGATCCGCTCCACATCTGAGCGGCGGATGGCCGGTGCCATCCGCCGCAGGTTTACAGCAAGGCGATCATTTCGGCTGCAGGGTGCCGCTGAGCGGACCCACAACCACCATCTCGCCACCGTCGAGATTCGGGAAGTTGGCCGGGAACTGCGTCGCCGGATCGTCCCCCGCCTCGAAATTGTCGTCGAAGTTCTGGTCTCCGATACCGAAGCCGTCGATCACGATCGTGCCGACGGTCTCGCCGGACACCACGACATCGTACAGGTCGCCCGGCGTAAGCCCCTCGACCTGGACGCTCCACTGACGCCGGTTCTTGTTTGTCCGGTTACGGAAATCGGCCTGGCCGCTGATATCGCCCGCCGCTGCCGAAAGTTCGGCGCGCAGGCGCAGTTCGCCTCCGGCAAAGGCCGGGTTGCCGGCAACCAGCGCGGCAAGGGTGAGCGCGGCGGCGGCGGTACCAAACGATTTTACTATCTTGTACTTCAGCATGGTTCGTCTCCTCTGAGCTCGGTGTTGATACGGATTGGGGTATCGTGCGCTGATTGTTTCAGGCCACGGGAAATCGCGTAACGGGCGAATGTCGGAGAAACCTTTGGACCGAAGTCGGAAGCCGATCGGACGATGGGCGGTGACTTAGGTCGGAAACGGAAAACCGGTTGGGGTATCGGGAATCCGTTGATCGAAAATCCGCTAGATGCCATGCGTGCCGAGAAACCGGTCGATCTGCTCCCAGACCTGGGCACGCAGCGGCTCGGCCTCCATCAGCAGGTCGTGGCGGGCACCGGCGATTTCCGCCAGCCGGGCGCCGATCAGATCCGCGCCGCTGCGTACAGCCGCCGGGGTGACCACCGTCTCGAGCCCGCCCAGCAGGCAAAGGCAGGGGCAGCTCAGGCGGCCCTGCGCGCGCAGCCAGCCCATCTCGGCCAGCGCCTCGCTGACCCAGCCCAGCGTCGGCATGGCGAGTTGCAGGTCGCGGTGGTGCTGGATGGTCTGGGCAAACCAGTCGAACATCTCGCGGTCGCCGGTCAGGACGTTGCCGTCGAAACCCTCGAAGGCATAGGGCCGCGCCATGCGGGGCAAGGGCGGCCAGCGCGTCAGGTTGCCGGTGCGCCGCGCCACCGGCAGCACCAGGTGGCTGAAGAAGCGCAGGAGGGCGCCCATGCGGATGCCCAGCATCGGCGCCAGCAGAACCGCCGCATCGACCTCGGCCCGGCCCCGATAAAGCGCCCCGAGGCCGATAGCGCCGCCCATCGAGTTGGCGAGCATGATGCGCGGGCCGGGCAGCTCCGAGACCGCGGGATGGGCCAGCAGCGCATCCAGATCGCGGTGGAACTCGGTGAAGTGGCCCACATGCCCCTTCACATGGGGATGGATCAGCCGCTGTGACAGGCCCTGCCCGCGCCAGTCCAGGCCGGCGACGGTGAAGCCGCGTTGCACGAGTTGTGCCGCGGGCTGGGTGTATTTCTCCAGGAACTCGGTGCGTCCGGCCAGCAGCAGCACCAGCCCGCGCTCGCCGCCCTGCCACAACGCACCACGCAGCCGGACGCCATCCGGGGCGGTCAGGCGCAGGGTCTGGTCCCAGGCGATCCCGCCCGGCTGCACCTCCAACGGCCCGTCATGCATCTGCTCAGCCCAGTGCTTGGCTCAGCATCATCGCCACGCCCATATCACCGTCGACCTGCATCTTGCCGGACATGTAGGCCGCCGCGGGCGACATCTCGCCGTCGAAGATCGCGCGGAACACGTCAAGCGTTGCGGTGATCGTCACGTCGGCCTCGCCGTCGCCGATGACGACCTTGCCGCCGACGATCCGGATCGCGCCCTCGCCCTCGATCTCGAACTTGATGGTGCTGCCCAGATCCTCGCCGTGGTACTTGCGGTCCAGTGCCTCCGCCGCCGCCTTCAGAGCCTCGCTCATCCGTATTCCCCCAAAGTTGTTCGCTCCTGCCCGATTCCCGACTTGCGGAGTTTGGTATGCCTCCTATCATTAGGCCATGATCTTCCGTCGCGCACCCCTCGCCATTTTCTTCGCCGCCATGGCCCTCGCGCCCGGCGGCTTGGCGCTGGCTCAGCCTTCGGCCGAGCTCGGCAGCGACGGCGAACCCGCCCTGGCGGTGCAGCCTGCGCCGGAGCCGTCGGCCCAGCCGCAATCGCCCGCCGAGGAGGCCGCGCTGCGCCAGACCCGGCTGGACAGCCTGTTCGCACGGCTGGTGTTGCCCGAGAGCGAAACCGCCGAGCGTGACCAGCAGGAAATCTGGGCGCTGTGGTCGCAGAGCGGGTCACCGTCAATGGACCTGCTGCTGGGCCGCGCGTCCAAGGCGATGGAGGACGAGGACTACGACCAGGCGATGAGGTTCCTGAACGACCTGGTGCGGCTGGCGCCGGATTTCGCCGAGGGCTGGAACAAGCGCGCGACGTTGTACTTCCTGCGCGCGGAGTTCGGGAAATCGGTCGCCGACATCCAGCGCACGCTGGCGCTGGAGCCCCGGCATTTCGGAGCTATCTCCGGGCTTGGGATCATCCTCGAGCGGCTCGGCGACAAGACCGGCGCGATGAAGGCGTACCAGCGCGGGCTGGAGATCAATCCGCATCTGCCCAACGCGCAGGAGGCCATCAAGCGCCTGGCGCCGGACGTGGAAGGCCGGCCGCTGTAAGCGGGCCCTTGCCCGGCCCGTGCGGCTCCCCTATCTGGGCGCGGGCGATCCGGCCCGCATGAGGAACCCCGATCCCGTGAACACGCACTTTCAGTCTTCCGAGGACCACGCCACCGCCACGGCGATCCTGGGGCCTACCAACACGGGCAAGACCCATTACGCGGTCGAGCGGATGCTGTCGCGGGGCAGCGGCATCATCGGCCTGCCACTGCGGCTGCTGGCCCGCGAGATCTATGATCGCATCGTCAAGCTGCGCGGCCCGCGCGAGGTGGCGCTGATCACCGGCGAGGAAAAGATCGTACCGGCGCAGGCGCGCTATTACGTCTGCACCGTCGAGGCGATGCCGATGGCGACGGGGGCGGATTTCGTCGCCATCGACGAGATCCAACTCTGCGCCGACCCGGAGCGCGGCCATGTGTTCACCGACCGGCTGCTCCATGCGCGGGGACGTTACGAAACGCTGTTCCTCGGCTCGGACAACATGCGGGGCCGCATCGCCAGCCTGGTGCCCCGCGCCCGTTTCGAGCGGCGCGAGCGGTTCTCGACCCTGACCTATACCGGGCCGCGCAAGATCTCGCGGCTGAAGCCGCGCACGGCGGTGGTCGCGTTCTCGGCGGACCAGGTCTACGCCATCGCCGAACTGATCCGCCGCCAGCGGGGCGGCGCGGCGGTGGTGATGGGGGCGCTGAGCCCGCGCACCCGCAACGCCCAGGTGGCGCTCTACCAGAACGGCGACGTGGACTACATCGTCGCCACCGACGCCATCGGCATGGGGCTGAACATGGATGTGGACCATGTCGCCTTCGCCGGGCTGTCGAAGTTCGACGGCCACCGCCACCGCAACCTGGAACCGAACGAACTGGCGCAGATCGCCGGGCGGGCCGGGCGCTACACCAGCGACGGCACATTCGGAGTCACCGGCGAGGCGGCGGAGATCGACCCCGAGACCGTCGAGGCGATCGAGAATCATCGCTTCCGCCCGCTGGTCCGGGTGATGTGGCGCAACACCGACCTGGACTTCGGAACGCTGGAGGCGTTGATCGCCAGCCTCGAGACCGCGCCGGGCGCGGTCGACCTGATGCGCGCCCGCGAGGCCGACGACCTGGCGGCGCTGAAGCATTTCGCCGCCGATCCGGAAATCGCCGGGCTGGCGAACCGGGGCGAACGCGTGCGGTTGTTGTGGGACGTCTGCCAGATCCCCGACTTTCGCAAGACCGCCAGCGGAGACCATGTTACACTTTTGTCGCGTATTTACCGTTTTCTGCTGTCCGATAGTGGCGTAATACCCTCGGACTGGATGGCCGGTCAGATCAAGCGGATCGACCGGGGAGACGGCGACATCGACGCGTTGTCGAAACGGCTCGCCTATATCCGCACCTGGACTTACGTGGCCAACCGGGGCCGCTGGGTCGAGGATGCCGAGGCCTGGCGGGAAACCACCCGCGAGGTCGAGGACAGGCTCTCGGAGGCGCTGCACCAGCGTCTCACGCAACGATTTGTCGACCGGCGCACCAGCGTGCTGATGCGGCGGCTGAAACAGAAGGAACGGCTCGTGGCCGAAGTGAACGACAAGGGCGAGGTCAGCGTCGAAGGGCATTTCGTCGGGCGGCTGGACGGATTCCGCTTCACGGTGGACGAGACCGCGACCGACGACGAGAGCAAGAACCTGCGCTCGGCCAGCCTGGCGGCCCTGCAGGCCGAACTGGGGCGGCGCGCCGACAAGCTCTATGTCAGCCCCGACACCGAGATCGAGGTGACCGAGCAGGGCGGCCTGATGTGGGGCGCCGATGCCGTCGGGCGTCTGGAGAAGGGCGACAGCCCGCTGGCGCCGCGGATCAAGGTTTTCGTCGACGACATCGCCGAGCAGGCGGTGGCCGAGAAGGTCGAGCGCCGGCTGAGTCACTGGCTGATGCGCCGGGTCAACACGCTGTTCGAGCCGATGCTGAAGATGCGCGACGACGAGACGGTGACCGGGCTGGCGCGCGGCGTCGCCTTCCAGGTCGCCGAGGCGATGGGCGTGGTGCCGCGGCGCCAGATTGCCGACGACATCAAGGCGCTGGGCCAGGACGAGCGCGGGCAGTTGCGCAAGCACGGGGTGCGCTTCGGCCAGCACAACATCTTCATGCCGCTGCTGCTGAAGCCGGCGCCGACCCGGCTGCGGCTGATCCTGTGGAGCCTGTGGGAGGGTTTCGAGCAGTTCCCCGAGGCGCCGCCGCCGGGGCTGGTGACGATCCCGGCAGTGGCAGATGCGCCGAGCGGCTATTACGAGAAGGTCGGATATCGGCTTTGCGGGCAGCGGGCCTTGCGTATCGACATGCTGGAACGGCTGGCGGACCTGATCCGGCCGATGGACGTACGGGCGGGTTTCGAGGCGACGCAGGACATGCTGTCGATCACCGGCTGCACGCTGGAGCAGTTCGCCGACATCGCCCAGTCGCTGGGCTTCGCGGCCGAGCGCGGCGAGCGCCCGAAGGCGCCGCGCGTCCCCGAGACGAAACCGGATGCGCCACCGCAGGACGAAGCGGCCGAAGCCGCGACGGAGATGGCCGAACCGGCGTCCGAGGCGGCGGCGGAGCCTGTCGCGGCGGCGCCGGAAGTTGCGCGAGAAACTGCCGGGGCGACTGAGCCCGCGGCGGAAGCCGCAGAGCCCGTGGCCGACGCGGCCCAGCCCGTGGCCGAGGCGGTCGAGTCCACGGCCGGGGCGGCCGAGGGCGAAGGCGCAGGTGCCGAGCCGGAGATCGAGGTCTACTACACCTTCCGCCTGCGGCCGCGCGGACGGCCCGGCCAGGGGCACCGCCCCGACCGGGCGGGCGGCGGAGCCGGCAAAGGCGGCCGTGGCCCGCGCCGCGCCGAGAAGAGCAAGGCCGATGGCGGCGGTGACGCCGGGCGCAACCCCGGGCGCGCCAAGGGCAAGGGCGGCAAGAAGGGCCGCGACCGCGATGGCGAGCCGCAGCAGCCCCGGCCCGAGCGGCCCCGCCGCGAGGACAAGCCGCTTGATCCCGA
>DATHZU010000431.1:0-3171 GCA_035458445.1 Thermohalobaculum sp.
TCACCATGGTCGGCCCGGATTTCGACAGCCGCGGGTCCTGGAACGGTTTGGCCTTCACCCCGCGCGTGACCATCAGCCGGGCGTGGACGTTCTCCGTCATGCCGTTGGCGGCGGCGGTGGCGTCCAGCGCCGCCTTCAGCCCCGCCTTGTCCATGCGCAGGTCCAGGTCGATGGCCCGCGCCGCCTCGACCAGCCGGTCCAGATGGGCGTCCAGAAAGGCCCATTTGCCGTTGTAGAGGCGGATGCCCTCCCAGACCCCGTCGCCCAGCAGGAAGCCGGAATCATAGACCGAGACCACCGCCTCGGCCCGGTGGACGATCCGGCCGTTGACATAGATCTTCAGCGCGTCGTTGCGGGGGTCCGCATCGGCGTCATGGGTGGTGGTCTTCGAGAGCTCGGGCATCGGCGGGTCTCCGAATCGTGGAACGGCTGCATGGTGGACCGAAGACGCGCTTCAGGGAAGGTCCCGAGGCGTCACCGGGCGCAGCGCGAGCTGGCGCTCGCGGCGGAACACATAGACGCCCGCGGCGACGATCACCGCCGTGCCCAGCCAGGTCAGCGGGTCCGGGAAGTCCGAGAAAACGAACCAGCCGATCAGCACCGCCGAGATGATCTCGAGATATTGCAGCGGCGCCAGCACGCCGGCCTCGGCCCGGGCGAAGGCGTTGTTGATCATCTGGTGGCTGACCGCCGCCAAGAGCCCCATTCCGCCCAGCAGCGCCAGCTCGTATCCGCCGGGCCAGGTGATCAGCAGAACCGGCGCCTGGAAGTGGTCGCCGATGATCAGGGCCACCGCATAGGTCAGCATCGCCGAGGCGCCGATCCAGAACTGCAGCGCCACGCGCTTGCCGCGCTGGGCCATGATCCGGGTGATCAGCAGGTATCCGGCGAAGCAGAAGGCGGTGATCAGCGGATAGAAGGCCGCCGGCCCAAAGGCGGCCCAGTTCGGCCGGATCACGATCATCGCGCCCGCCAGCCCCACCAGCACCGCCGAGAGCCGCCGCCAGCCAAGGCCCTCGCCCAGCAGATAGGCCGACATCAGGGTCAGGATCAGCGGCTCGACGAAGAAGATCGCCAGCACATTGGCGATGGGCATGTATTTGAGCGCCGTGTTGATCGCCAGCAGCGCCGCGGCCAGCAGCACCCCGGCCAGGAAATGCAGGCGGGTCGGCCAGCCCTTCTGCCCGACCGCCAGCATGAAGGGCAGCAGGATCGCCGACTGCGCCACGAACCGCCCCAGACCGATGGCGCCCGGCGACATTGTGTCGGTCAGGAGCTTGGCGAACAGGTCCATGAACGGCGCGAACATCATCGCGCTCGCCATCAGGGCGACGCCGGCCTGGGGTGTGTCGGGGATCGCTTTCATCGGTGCCCACCTTCCGCCGCCCATGTCTCACGGGCCGGGACGGAAGGGAAGCGCAAATGCGCGGCGGGCGTCAGCCCTTGGCCGTGGTCGGCTCGGGGTCCCATTTGCCGGACGATAACCGCCACGTAGGGCGGGCTCGAATGAGCCCACCATTTCCCGTGAGCCGTTGAACCCATCCGTCAGCGAGCAACCGCAGCAAACGATGGACCGGAGCGACCCATCCAGCTTGGATCACGGCGGCAGCCGGGTCCGAACCCGGCTTGAACGAGGTCGGTTGAGCGGACCAACCTGCCATTTGGCCGAATCTTCGGAGGCCCAGTTTGATCCCGATTGCTGCCGTTGGGGCTATTTCTCGAATGTGCCAAGATTGGAAATAGCCGCCCGCTGAAAGAGGACGGCTATTGGGGACAGTGCACCACTGGTGGCATCAATTTAGCGTCGGATTACGGAAATGGGAACGGTCCACCCGTGAGGTTGCTCACATGACACGTGGGGCTTCCGAGCACATCATTAGTGTGGTCGCCGCCTCCAGGATTGCCGCTGCCGAAGTCAATATCTCCAGGACTACCCAAGACAAGCAGAGCGCCTGACTCTCCGCAGACGACCCCGGCGTCGTTTTCCTCGATCAAGGTTTCGCCAGCAAGCTCGAGCGCAGAATTAAGGTCGACACGCACGCCTGCGCCGCTGTTTCCGGTTAATTCGACATCCTCTACCGCCGCACTAGCAGCGCCTGATATAACAATTCCAGCGCCGTTGTTCCTGATCTGGCTACCGCCCCAAATAAGTGCATGCGCTCCGCTCAGGAGATCAATACCAGCCTCAGAAGCGCCCTCGACTAATGTGTTGTCCTCGATCAAGGCCGAGGCTCCATGTCCGAGAGCGATTCCGATTGACCCTGCATCCCTAACGACCGTGTTGCCGAAGATTCGGACCGAACTGCCGATACCGATACAGATCCCGTGGGCGGCACCGGATGCGTCAATGTCGACCCTGGAAATCTCAACCCGGGCGAATTCTATGGACAGAACGCAATTGTTATCGCCGGGCGCAGACATCACTGCCCCGCTCGAAAACCCCCGGAGATTAATATCCTTACCGGATACGAAATATGGGCCACCATCGCATTTCTCACCGAAGAAGAGCGTTGCTCCATCGCTCGCGCTATCGATTTGTTTTTGAAGATCATTTCCTGACTCACAAACCACACTCTGATTGGAGCCAGCATGAGCTGCGAGAATGGATAATCCGACAGACGCCACAGCGAAGAGTGCAGCGACCCCGAACCGGTTCTGAAACTGAAACATTTTCACCTCCTTAGAAACTCTCACGCAATCTTTACTGCCAAAGCTGGCAGTTCGAACCCCGACGCGTTTCCGGTCGGGCTGCTGCTTGCCTCTTAGTCGTTTTTCGTTGGTCGTGTGGGCCGCGCATCAGGTGTGATCTGCCTGCGTCGCACGCGATGTTTCATCGCGCTCGGGATCAGGGTCGCGGCGAGTTGGACGCAGATACTACCACAAGTTGTGCGCACTCAACATGGCGAAAGTGCAATATTTAGTCGCAAGCGGAAATAGACGTCGAAAATATGCGTCGTTTCATAGGCTTGACGCGAACGTCGCGATGGGGCCAGGAATACGCATAGCGAGCAGTCGCTGGGTGTCCGAATTCCCCCAGATGCTGTTGAAAAAGTGTTTGTTGAAGTAGTTGTCTCTCGCTGATTCAATCCTAGAGGGTTGAATGGGGTGGGAACGATGCTGGGACCGAGGCAGGTGGCGCAAGGATCGCTGTTCTACGAGTTTTCGATTGAG
>DATHZU010000432.1:0-2767 GCA_035458445.1 Thermohalobaculum sp.
TCATCATCAAGCACAACACCTTTCCGCTGCAGGCGCCCGCTCCAGGCGACCCGGGGTACGACCCGCAGTTCACGCTTCCGTGCGCGAAGGTGCTCGGCGCGGCACGCGGCCGTGCCAAGGCGTTTCGCCCGGCGTCGGTCATCAACATCTCGGGCATGAGCTATGGCGCCCTGTCTCGTCCGGCGGTGCGGGCATTGTCCAAGGGCGCCAAGCTGGCGAATTGCTGGATGAATACCGGCGAGGGCGGGTTGTCGCCCTATCATCTTGAAGGCGGCTGCGACATCGTCTTCCAGATCGGCACCGCCAAGTTCGGCGTGCGCCACGAGGACGGCCGCCTGAGCCATCAGCGGCTGGAGGAGTTGGCTGCCATACCGCAGCTGCGGATGTTCGAGGTGAAACTGAGCCAGGGCGCCAAGCCGGGTAAGGGCGGAATCCTGCCGGCCGTCAAGGTGACCGAGGAGATTTCGAAGATCCGCGGCATCCCGGTGGGCGAGGCGGCGATCTCGCCGAACCGGCATCCGGAGATCGATACGGTCGAGGAATTGCTCGATTTCATCAATCAGCTTCAGCAGATCACCGGCAAGCCCGTCGGCTTCAAGACCGTGGTCGGCGCCTATGGCTGGCTCGAGCGGATGTGCAAGGAAATCAACCGGCGCGGCGTCGTATTCGCGCCCGACTTCATCACCGTGGACAGCGGCGATGGCGGCACGGGTGCGGCGCCGATGCCGTTGATGGACAATGTCGGCCTGCCGATCAAGGAGTCGCTGCCGATGGTCGTCGATATCCTTTGCCGCCATGGGCTGCGCGAGCGGGTCCGCGTCATCGCCTCGGGCAAGCTGATCACGCCGGCGGAGGTTGCCTGGGCCTATTGCGTGGGCGCCGATTTCGCGGTGTCGGCGCGCGGCTTCATGTTCGCGCTGGGTTGTATCCAGGCGATGAAGTGCAACAAGAACACCTGCCCTACCGGGATCACCACCCACGACCGGCGGTTGCAGAAGGGCTTGGACCCGGAGGACAAGGCGGTCCGGGTCAAGAACTTCGTCGACAAGCTCCGCTACGGCGTCGGCGTGATCGCGCACTCCTGCGGCGTCCCTCATCCGCGCGCGCTGAAGCGCTTTCATGTGCGCATCGTACAGGCGAACGGCAAGTCGGCGCCGCTGGACGAGCTGTATCCGCCGCAGGCGCCGTCAACCGCTCGCGGCGAGGCTGCCTGATGCAAACCCAACCGAAACCGGCGCAATCAGACTTGACCCAATCAGGATCGAAGGAGACTCCGATGACCGGCAGAAAACCGATCAAGGCATCCGACCTGCTGGTGAAAGCGCTCGAGAACGAGGGAGTCGAGTATATCTTCGGCGTTCCCGGCGAGGAAAACCTCGACTTCCTCGAGTCGCTGCGCACCTCCAGCATCAAGTTGATCCTCACCCGGCACGAACAGGGGGCCTCGTTCATGGCCGCCACCTATGGCCGGTTGACCGGCAAGGTCGGTGTCTGCCTGGCGACCCTGGGACCGGGGGCGACCAACTTCGTGACGGCGGCGGCCTATGCGCATCTGGGCGCCTTCCCGATGCTGATGATCACTGGCCAGAAGCCGATCAAGAAGTCGAAGCAGGGTCGGTTCCAGATCATCGACGTGGTCTCGACCATGACTCCGATCACCAAATTCGCCCGGCAGATCGTCAACGGCCACACCATCCCGACCCTGGTGCGCGAGGCATTCCGCCTGGCACTGGAGGAACGCCCGGGCCCGGCGCTGCTGGAACTGCCCGAGGACATAGCCGAGGAGCAGGTCACCGACGCCGTGACCATCCCGGCCCAGACGCCGCGGCGCCCGATCTGTGCCGACGCGCCGATCGACGAAGCGGCGCGGCTGATCCGGGCCGCGAAGCACCCGCTGGTTCTGGTCGGCGCCGGAGCGAACCGCAAGCGGGTGATCCGCGAGCTTTCGGGCTTCATCCGCAAGACCGGAATTCCGTTCTTCAATACCCAGATGGGCAAGGGCGTGATCGAGGGCTGCCCGGACAAGTATCTGGGCACGGCGGCACTGTCGGATGGCGATTATCTGCACTGCGCCATCGACCGCGCCGATCTGGTGATCAATGTCGGCCACGACGTGGTCGAGAAGCCGCCGTTCCTGATGGAACCGGACGGCAAGACCGTGATCCATGTGAATTTCAATTCGGCCGAGGTCGACGAGGTCTACTTCCCGCAGCTCGAACTGATCGGTGACATCGGCGCGACGGTGGCGCGGCTGACCGAACGGCTGGAGCCGGTCCCAAGCCATGATTTCACCTATTTCGAGCGAGTCGGGGCCGAGGTGCATGCGCATATGAGGGAGGGCGCCGACGATCCGCGCTTCCCGCTGATCCCGCAGCGCATCGTCGCCGATGTGCGCCGGGTGATGCCCGAGGACGGGATCATCGCGCTCGACAACGGCATGTACAAGATCTGGTTTGCCCGCAACTACCGGACCCATGTGGCGAACACCGTGCTGTTGGACAATGCGCTGGCGACCATGGGCGCGGGGCTGCCCTCGGCGATGGCGGCGGCGATGCTCTATCCGCGGCGGCGCGTGATGGCGGTCTGCGGCGATGGCGGCTTCATGATGAACAGCCAGGAGATGGAAACGGCGGTGCGCCTGCGGTTGAATCTGGTCGCTGTGGTGCTCGATGACAGCTCCTACGGCATGATCCGCTGGAAGCAGGCGATTGCCGGGTTCGACGATTGGGGACTGACCTTCGACAACCCGGATTTCGTGAAATACGCC
>DATHZU010000433.1:0-7190 GCA_035458445.1 Thermohalobaculum sp.
CATCGCCTTCCGCTATGTCGATGCCCAGGGCAACCCCACGCCCGAGGCCAACCCCAATGGCTCGGCCGACAACATCGCCGGCGTGCTCAGCGCCAACCGCCGCGTCCTCGGCATGATGCCGCATCCCGAGCGGCTGGCCGACCCGGAGCTTGGCGGCCATGACGGCGCGGCGCTGTTTACCAGCCTCTGCGACTCGCTGGCCCCGGCGTGAGCGGCGGTGTCGGGAAAGGTTGCAAATCGCAATGGCTTGTGGCTCGATGACCCCGCTTCGCCGAAGGCTGACCGAACCGGGGGTCCGGAAATGCGCTACCTGATCGTCTTCGCACTCGCAGTCCTGTTTGCCGGGCCCGCCGCGGCCAAGGCAATGAAGGTCGGCGATCTGGGTCCGATGGCTGGGCGCAAGGCCTGCATGCAGCAGGCGAGGGCTGTCCTGCAGGACTATATCGACGAGCATGGCGGGCAATCGATCACCGGCGGCGAGGAGGACGATCCCGCGGAGAACTGGTCGGTCTATGGCTGGGGCCTGCGCCCGGGCGTCAATGACGTGGTGATCATCTGCCCTATCGTCACCACCCAGCCGAATGCCTTCTACACAATCCATTCGGACGGCCCCGAGGGGGTGGAGAACGCCGATCTCGTCGCCGGTCGGATCGATGAATTGTGGCGCCAGCCGCGCTGAGCGGCGACGCCGCTCCGAAAGCACCGAATACCCGGCCTCGCCCGCTTCCCATCCCGTGCCCGAGCCGATAAAAGGCGCGGGAATCCCGCTATCCGCCCCGGATACGACCTCCCTATGCCTGCCCGAGGACCCGCATGACCAGAGAGCCGGACGTGAACCAGGAACTGGCTGCCAGCCACGGGCTGAAGCCGGACGAGTACCAGCGCATCCTCGACCTGCTGGGCCGCACCCCGACCTTCACCGAACTCGGCATCTTCTCGGCGATGTGGAACGAGCACTGCTCGTACAAATCCTCGAAGCGCTGGCTGCGCACCCTGCCGACCACCGGCCCCCAGGTGATCTGCGGCCCGGGCGAGAATGCGGGCGTGGTGGATATCGGTGACGGCCAGGCGGTGGTCTTCAAGATGGAGAGCCACAACCACCCCTCCTACATCGAGCCCTACCAGGGCGCGGCGACCGGCGTCGGCGGCATCCTGCGCGACGTCTTCACCATGGGCGCGCGGCCCATCGCGGCCATGAACTCGCTGAGCTTCGGCGAGCCCTCGCACCCGAAGACCCGCTCGCTGGTGGCGGGCGTTGTCGCCGGGGTCGGCGGCTACGGCAACTGCTTTGGTGTGCCCACCGTCGGCGGCGAGGTGCGCTTCCACGCCGCCTATAACGGCAACTGCCTGGTCAACGCCTTCGCGGCGGGGCTGGCGGACGCGGACAAGATCTTCTACTCGGCCGCCTCCGGGGTGGGAATGCCGGTGGTCTATCTCGGCGCCAAGACCGGCCGCGACGGGGTCGGCGGCGCCACCATGGCCTCGGCGGAATTCTCGGACGATGCCGAGGAGAAGCGCCCCACGGTCCAGGTCGGCGATCCCTTCACGGAAAAGCGGCTGCTGGAGGCCTGCCTCGAATTGATGGCGAGCGGAGCCGTGATCTCGATCCAGGACATGGGCGCGGCGGGCCTGACCTGCTCGGCGGTCGAGATGGGCGACAAGGGCGGCCTCGGGGTCGAACTCGACCTCGACGCCGTTCCGGTGCGCGAAGACGCCATGACCGCCTACGAGATGATGCTGTCGGAATCCCAGGAGCGGATGCTGATGGTGCTGAAACCCGAAAAGGAGGCCCAGGCCAAGGCGATCTTCGACAAATGGGACCTCGACTTCGCCGTCGTCGGCCACACCATCGCCGAGGACCGCTTCCTGATCAGGCACGGCGGCGAGGTCAAGGCCGACCTGCCGCTCAAGGCGCTGAGCGGCACCGCACCGGAGTACGACCGGCCGTGGGTCGAGACCGCGCCGCCCCCGCCGCTCGGCGCGGTGCCGGAAATGGACCCGGCCGAGGCCCTGCTGAAACTGATGGGGTCCCCGAACCTCTGCTCGCGCGCCTGGGTCTGGCAGCAATACGACCACATGGTGATGGCCGATACCGTTGTGCGCCCCGGCTCGGATGCCGCCGTGGTGCGGGTACACGACACGCGCAAGGCTCTGGCCTTCACCTCGGACGTGACGCCGCGCTACTGCAAGGCCAACCCCTTCGAGGGCGGCAAGCAGGCGGTGGCCGAGGCGTTCCGGAACCTCTCAGCCACTGGCGCGCGGCCGCTGGCCACCACCGACAACCTCAACTTCGGCAACCCCGAGCGGCCCGCGATCATGGGCCAGTTCGTCGGTTGCGTTAAGGGCATCGGCGCGGCGTGCGAGGCGCTCGACATGCCCATCGTCTCGGGCAATGTCAGCCTCTACAACGAGACCTCGGGCGAGGCGATCCTGCCCACCCCCACCATCGGCGCGGTGGGGCTGCTGGAAAGCCTCGACCAGATGATCCGCATGGCACCCGAGGACGGCGACACGCTGGTGCTGCTGGGCGAGACGAAAGGCCATCTCGGCCAGTCCGCCTGGCTCTGGGAACTCTTCGCCCGCGCCGAAGGCGACGCGCCCCCGGTGGACCTCGACGCCGAGCGCAAGGCCGGGGAACTGGTCCGCAGCCTGAAGGCGGACGGCCTGATCACCGCCGCCCACGACCTCTCCGACGGCGGGCTGGCCATTGCGGCGGCCGAGATGGCGCTGGCGGCGGGCACCGGCGTGGCGCTGGAGGCGGACCCGGCCCTGGCCCCCGCCGCATGGCTCTTCGGCGAGGATCAGGGGCGGTATCTGGTGGCCTCGACCGACCCCGAGGCCGTCATCGCCGCCGCTACCGCTACGGGCGTCCCCGCCCGCAAAGTCGGCCGCGCGGGCGGAGAAACGATCCGCCTCGGAGCCTCGGATCTGCCCTTCGCCGCCCTCCGCGAGGCCCACATGACCGGTTTCGCGCGGATGATGCGCGAGATTTGACGGCGGGAGTCATCCCGCCGGTCTATACGGCCGAACCGTCGTTCCGCCCGCCGGGCAGCGCGGCGCCGCGACCGGTGAACGGGGTAGGGTGCGTGCTTGCACGCACCGTTCGGCGGTGCGGCACCAGCCAGAAAGAGGACTGCTCACACCCCCTTCTCACACCCTCTTCTCACACCCCGTTTTTCAAAAATCGTTTAATAACAATACATTGACCCCCTTCTCATCGTGAGAAGCCGCGAGATCACCCCCCATCCCGGCCGTCAGAGCCGCCCTTCGCCGCCTCCCAGGCCTTGCCCAGACGCGGCAGTTTCGCCCGCTTCAGAGCTCGCCGGATATCGCCCGGCGCCTCGGCCCCGGCAGCGGCACAGGCCCTCCGGATCGCGGCGTCCATCGCCTCCGGTGCGTGGCTCAAAAGCTCCCACAGGAACCCGTCCGGGTGGCGCGCCGCCACCCCGTGGGCCGCCAGCCGCCGGGCCGGGAAATCGCGCAGATTGAAGGTCAACAGGATCTCCGCCCGCGCCGCGACCGCCCCGGCCAGCACATGGGCATCCGCCGGGTCGGGCAGGCCGATCCCGGCCTCGACCTCCGGGTCCGGCGCCACGCAGGCGTCCGGGAAGCTCTCGCCCATGCGCTCGATCACCGCCTCGACCCGCGCCACATCGCCGCCGTTCCGGGCCATCGCGAGGCGCCACTCGTCCAGCACCCGCGGCGACCAGAACGGCTGGAACAGCCCCGCCTCGGCCGCGCCCAGGATCACGCCGCGCACCAGCGGCGGGTAGAGCACGCAGGCATCGAGAAAGACCCTAGTCATCGAGCCGGTAGAACAGCGCCTTCAGATAGCTGGTCTCGGGCAGCGCCATGTGGCTGGGATGGTCCGGCCCGGCGCGCCCCGAATGCACCAGCGCCGCCCCCCTGCCCGCCTTCGCCAGCCCGCGGGCATTGGCGCGGTGGAAGCTCTCCGGGTCGGCGGCATGGCTGCACGAGCACAGCACCAGCCACCCCCCCGGCGCCACCAGACCCGCCGCCAGCCGGGCAAGCCGCTCGTAGGCCCGCAGCCCGTTTGCCAGCGCCCCCTTGTTCGGCGCGAAGGCGGGCGGGTCGCAGACCACGAGGTCGAACCGCTCGCCCGCCAGCCCCTGCAGCGCCTCGAAGGCGTCCGAGCGCCGGGTCTCGAGCCGCTCCGCCACGCCGGTCAGCGCGGCGCCCTTTTCGGCCAGTTCCAGCGCCGGGGCGGAACTGTCGATCGCCAGCGCCCGCGCCGCCCCCGCCGCCAGCGCCGCCAGCGCGAAGCCGCCCACATGGGTGAAGACATCGAGCACCCGCCCGCCAGGCGCGAGCCGCGCCGCAAAGGCATGGTTCGGCCGCTGGTCGAAGAACAGGCCGGTCTTCTGGCCCCCGGTCACGTCGGCCAGATAGGTCGCGCCGTTCATCGGCACCGGGATCGGCCCCTCCACCGTCCCGCGGGTGACCTCGAGGTACTCCGCCAATCCCTCGAGCCTGCGCGCCCGCGAGGTGGCGTTGACGACCAGGTTGCGCGCGCCGGTCACCGAGATCAGGGCTTCGGCAAGAGGCGCCAGCAGAACCTCCGCCCAGGCGGCATTCGGCTGCACAACCAGGGTGTCGCCGAAGCGGTCCACCACCACCCCGGGCAAGCCGTCCCCCTCGGCATGGACCAGGCGGTAGTAGGGATCGCCGAACAGCGCCGTGCGCAGGTCCTGCGCGCGGGCCAGGCGGGTAGCGAACCATCCCTCGTCCACATCCGCACTGGCGTCGGTGTCGATCAGCCGCGCGGCGATGGTGCTTTCGGGATTGAAGGCGGCGAGGCCCAGCACGGTCTCGCCGTCCACCAGCCGCACCAGCATGCCGGGGCTCAGGCCCTTGGTCCGGCGATCCATCGCGATCTCGTCGGCGAAGGCCCAGGGCGCGCCCTCGGCCAGGCGACGGCCCTTGCCGGGGCGCAGCTTGACGGTAGGGCGAGGATTGGGATCGGACATCTGGGGCTCCCGCTGATCCGGCTCCTGCTATCGCGGAATATCCGGAAATAAAAGGGGCGGGTTCCGGAGTGGAACCCGCCCGAACCAGCCGATCCGCCGGGAGGAGGAACGGAGCGGCGGCCGTCTCGCTTGACCGTCAGGCGGGGCGCACAACCGGCTTGCCCGCGATGCTGCGGCGCAGCATGCCCCAGATACCGGCCATCGCATTGCGCATCGCCTCGTTGCGCATCCGGTGCGCCTCGGCGATCAGCCGCTCGACCTCGGCCT
The DNA here is from genome assembly GCA_035458445.1 of Thermohalobaculum sp. GTDB lineage: Bacteria > Pseudomonadota > Alphaproteobacteria > Rhodobacterales > Rhodobacteraceae > Thermohalobaculum. The sequence continues at coordinate 5,256 of DATHZU010000433.1, forward strand.
GCGAGGGGGCCTGGTACCGGGACTCGAAATCATTCACGAAGTCGTTCATATCGTTGCCTTCCTTCGGTTCTCGACCTGGCGCGTCGGCAATCTCGTGGCCGCTGCCGCGCCGGTTCGTGAACGGGAGATAGGGCGCCTGCGCCGCGATTTGATCCGTCAATCTTGCATACCCGCTTTTCGCATGTGCAGCATTCACGCTGTGCCGGGACCCCCGTGAGGTACGAAAGTTGCTATTCCGCAGGGGTTCCGCCGGCCGCGACTATGCCCGGATCGGGTAGCCCTGCCACTCTCGGATCGAGCGCAGGACGAAGATCGTCTGCATGCTCGACACCCCCGGCAGCCGCGCCAGACAATTGCGGTGGATGTTGTCGTAATCGGCGACATCGCGGGCCACCACCCGCAGCAGGTAATCGGCGCGTCCGGTGGTCAAATGGCATTCGAGAATCTCGTCGAAGCGGGTCACGGCGGTCTCGAAGGCAGTCAGCGCCTCCTGGCTTTGCGAGCTGAGCGTGATCTCGACGAAGACCTGAACCGCAAAGCCCAGCGCCGCCCGGTCGAGCCGCGCCGTGTAGCCGGTGATCAGCCGCGCCTCCTCCAGAAGCTTGATCCTGCGATGGCAGGCGGAGGCGGACAGCCCCACCTCGACAGCGAGGTCGGCCACCGGGCGGCTGGCGTCACGCTGCAAGGCGATGAGGATTCGGGCGTCGATTCTGTCCATCGGATTTTCTCTCGCTACATTGGCACATTGAAGGATAAAATATCGATTTTTTGACCGAGATACAGGAATTTTCGGATCAATTCCTATTGGAATCCACAGATAATCCCCATCAGACGAAACCAACCGCCTGGGAGGATGGGCCGATGATCGTTGGAACCCCGAAGGAAATCAAAAACCACGAGTACCGGGTCGGTCTGACCCCGGAAAGCGTATTCGAACTGACCGCCCACGGGCACGAGGTCCTGGTCGAAACGGGCGCGGGACTGGGCATCGGCGCCGACGACGCGCAGTATGCCGCCTCGGGCGCCCGGATCGTCGGCAGCGCCGACGAGGTCTTCGCCAAGGCCGAAATGATCGTGAAGGTGAAGGAGCCGCAGGCGGCCGAGCGCGCCAAGCTGCGCGAGGGACAGGTCCTTTACACCTATCTGCACCTGGCTCCGGATCCGGATCAGACCCGGGATCTGGTCGCTTCGGGCGCGACCTGCATCGCCTACGAGACGGTCACCGACAAGCATGGCGGCCTGCCGTTGCTGAAGCCGATGAGCCAGGTCGCGGGCCGGATGTCGATCCAGGCCGGCGCCACCGCGCTGGAGAAGTCCCACGGCGGACGCGGCGTGCTGCTGGGCGGCGTGCCGGGCGTTGCGCCGGCCAAGGTCGCCGTCATCGGTGGCGGCGTGGTCGGCTTCAATGCGGCGCAGATGGCGGTCGGCCTGGGTGCCGACGTGACCATCCTCGACCGCTCGCCGGAGGTGCTGGAGAAGCTCGGCATGTTCTTCGAGTCCCGCGCCAAGACCCGGTTCTCGAACAAGGCCAACCTGGCCGAGTGTGTCGCCGAGGCCGATCTGGTGATCGGCGCCGTTCTGATCCCCGGCGCCGCCGCGCCGAAGCTGGTGACCCGCGCCATGCTGGGCACGATGAAGCCCGGCGCGGTGCTGGTGGATGTGGCGATCGATCAGGGTGGCTGCTTCGAGACCTCGAAGGCCACAACCCATGCGGAGCCGACCTATGTGGTCGACGGCATCGTCCACTACTGCGTCGCCAACATGCCGGGCGGCGTGGCCCGGACCTCGACCTATGCACTGAACAACGTGACGCTGCCCCATGCACTGCGCATTGCCAACCGGGGTTGGCGCGAGGCGCTGCTGGCCGACCCGCATCTGAAGGCTGGCCTGAACGTCTGGAACGGCAAGATCACCTACCAGGCAGTGGCCGAGGAT
>DATHZU010000434.1:0-2447 GCA_035458445.1 Thermohalobaculum sp.
ACGGCGTCGGGTGGGATATCGTGGCGGCTGCAGTACTTTAGAAAACTGATAAGGCTCCACCGCAAGGCGCGATCGGTAATGCCTTGCCAGAGCTCCATCCACTCGCTGGTGAGCGGCTGGTCGCGGAGCGGCGAGACATCGATAGCGCCGACCTGTCGGAGCGCAGCCTGTCAACGGCGGAGCAATATTGGGCCACGTGGCGGAGTAAGAAGGGGCCAGTTGGTGGCGGGGAGCTTGTCCACGTAGTCCACGGGAGGGCCCCGCGCGCGGGGCGACGTGCCTTTCAATCAGGCAGACGGCGGCCCGCGCGTGGGAGGGACCTGTGGACCCACGTGGTCAAGCGGTCGGGCGCGGTGGATCCGCTTTAGCTTTCCTGGCGTCGCGAGCGTGTCTGAGACGGTAGCTCTCGCCATTCATCTCAAGGATGTGGACGTGGTGGGTCAGGCGGTCGAGCAGCGCGCCGGTGAGGCGCTCGGAGTCGAACACCGCAGTCCATTCGTCGAAGGGCAGATTCGATGTCACCAGGGTCGCGCCGCGCTCGTAGCGCTGGCTGAAGACCTCGAACAGCAGCTCGGCGCCGGTCTTCGACAACGGCACGAAGCCAAGCTCGTCGACGATCAGGAGCTTGTAGCCCGCGATCTGTTTCTGCAGCCGGAGCAGCCGCTTCTCGTCACGCGCCTCCATCAGCTCATGCACCAACGCCGCAGCGGTCGTGAAGCCGACGCTGAGGCCTTTCTGGCAGGCGGCCAGGCCGAGCCCAAGAGCGATGTGGGTTTTGCCGGTGCCGCTGTTGCCGAGGGCGATCACGTTCTCGCGGCGCTCGACATAGGCGCAGCGGGCGAGTTCGAGGACCAGGATCTTGTTGAGCGAGGGGATGGCCTTGAAGTCGAAGGCGTCCAGGCTCTTGACCACCGGGAAGCGCGCCGCCTTGATCCGCCGCTCGACCATGCGGCGCTCGCGCTCGATCAGTTCGAGCTCGGCCAGACGCAGCAGGTAGCGCACGTGATCGACACCGTCGGCGGCGCATTGCCGGGCGAGCTTGTCGTACTCGCGCAGGAAGGTCGGCAGCTTCAGCGTCTTCAGGTGATGCACGAGCAGAACCTGGGGCGTGTCGCTCACGCGCCGGCTCCCGACAGCAGGCTCAGGTAGCTCCTGGCCGAGGTCGTCGCCACCCTGGCCCTGGGCAGGTAGGGATAGACCTCGAGGTCAAGCCGGGGCGGCCTGCGTTCGATCCGACACAGCACCAGGTGCTTGACCGCATCGAAGCCGATCGCACCGAGCCTGAGGGCGTCACGGACCGCGGCTTCGACATCGGCGGGGCGGAAGTTCTCCATCAGCCGCAGCACCTGGACGTACTCGCGCTTGCCCGCTTTGCCCATCCGCGCTTCCATCAGCCGCCGCAGGGTGGCGAAGCTCTCGGGCAACACCCAGCCCACCAGTGGGGCGGCCTGGTCCAGCGCGCCGATCTTCTGCTCGATCAGAGCCAGGTAATGCAGCGGATCGAACACCAGGTCCTCGCGCTCATAGGAGCGCCGGTGCCGGGCGATCACCTCCGCACCGCAGCTGATGACCACCTCCCCGGATCAGCACCTCGCGATGGCCGTAGGCGACCGGCACGGAGTAGTCGTTGCTCTTGTAGCGCACCAGCGACAGCGAGCTCGCCCGGCCAGGGCACCGCTCGCAGGGCGCGTAGGGAACTGGCGGCAACTGCTGGAATGCCTCCCGATCGCGGGCGAGCCGTTCACCGATCGTCTCCGTGTGGCGGCGCAGCCGGTCGTCGAGCCGGCGGCGGCAATGCACCTCAAGGCTGGCGTTCAACGCCTCGAAGCTCTCCGCATGAGGCTTCGGCACCATGAAGTTGCGGCGGGCGAAGCCGACCAGCCCCTCGACCTTGCCCTTGTCGTTACCCTTGCCCGGGCGGCCGAAGCGATCCTCAAACAGATAGTGCGATTGCAGCTCGCTGAAGACCCGGGTGCGTTGGCGAGTACCATCGCCCAGGATCCGCGCGACGGCGATCTTGGTATTGTCGTAGAGGATCGAGCGGGGAACCCCGTCGAAGAAGCCGAATGCCGCGACATGGCCGTCTGAGAACGCCTCCGAGGTCTCTGCCGGATAGGCCTTCACGAAGCAGGCGTCGCTCTGAGGCAGGTCGAAGGCGAAGAAGTGCGTTTTGACCTCAACGCCGCCGATCACCGCCAGCGCCTCGCCGAAGTCGACCTGGGCATGACCCGGCGGATGCGCCAGCGGCACGAACACCTCCCGAGAGCGAAGCCGCCGTTCGCGGACATAGTCCTTCACGATCGTGTAGCCGCCGGTGAAGCCGTACTCGTCCCGCAGGCGCTCGAAGATCCGCTTCGCCGTATGCCGCTGCTTGCGCGGCACCTCCCGGTCCGACACCAGAATCGCATCGATGAGACCCGTGAAGCCTTCCAGCTTCGGCCGCCGCA
>DATHZU010000435.1:0-5882 GCA_035458445.1 Thermohalobaculum sp.
GACGAAGAGGAGGCGCGTGCGTGAGGTTGCGGGCGCCGCAGACCCCCTCCCTAACCCTCCCCCCAAAGGGGAGAGGGGACGCCCGTGGCGGGTGCCATGCCCCGGCGGAGGCGCTGTGATGATGGGGTTGGATGGCCGACGGGTCTATCTTGACTGGAACGCCACCGCGCCCCTGAGGCCGGAGGCGCGGGCAGCCATGCTGGAAGCGATGGATGCGGTGGGGAACCCGTCGAGCGTCCACGCCGAGGGGCGGGCCGCGAAGGCGATCGTGGAGAAGGCGCGTGGGCAGGTTGCAGCGCTGGTGGGGTGCGAGCCCTCGGAGGTGGTGTTCACCAGCGGGGCGACGGAGGCTGCGGCGCTGATGGTGCGGCAGGTCGAACGCATCCTCGCCGCCGATATCGAGCATGACGCCGTGCTCGCACATCGGAGCGGAACCTATTGCGTCGGGTTGACCGGAATCAGGCAGAGCGGAATTGCTCATTTCTCGTGGTCTGAGGTCAGCCGGGGACTGGACACACAGTCAATACTGGCGCTGCAGGGCGCGAACAGCGAAACCGGGGTGATGCAGCCGCTCGAGTCCCATAGCGCCTCGTTTGACAGGTATCACATCCTGCATGCGACCGATATTGCCCAGCTCGTCGGCAAGATACCCTCCGCGTTCAGGGCACATTTCGCGGCAATGGCGCTGGTTTCCGGCCATAAGATCGGTGGACCGGCGGGCACGGGTGCCCTGATTGCCCGCAGCGGAATGCAGATCTCCGCGGTATTTCCCGGCGGCGGTCAGGAGATGGGCCGCCGCTCCGGCACCGAGAACGTGATCGGCATTGCTGGGTTCGGGGCTGCCGCCGAGGCTGCCGAGCGCGATCTGGAGGCCGGGGTCTGGGAGCGCGTGGAAAGGCTGCGCGACGATCTGGAGGACCGGCTTGCTTCGGCGGCGCCCGATCTCCAGATATTCGGGCGTGACGCGCCGCGCCTGCCGAATACCTCGTGCTTCGCCGTGCGGGGCTGGAAGGGCGAGACGCAGGTGATGCAGATGGACCTGGGCGGCTTCGCGGTCAGCGCGGGTTCGGCCTGTTCCTCGGGCAAGGTCAACAAGGCCAGCCGGGTGTTGCTGGCGATGGGGTTCGACGAGGTCACGGCCTCGTCGGCGATCCGGGTCTCGATGGGACCCACCACCACCGAGGCCGAGGTCATGGCTTTCGCCGATGCCTGGACCGAACAGTACCGCCGCCGCCGGGAGCGGGCGGCGTAGGGTGCGTGCTTGCACGCACGGCGTGAGATTTTGGTGGGTGCGCAGCACCCACCCTAGATGAACACGAAGGCCCCGGGTCGAGCCCGGGACAGCATAGTGAAAGAAGGCAAGTCATGAGCGCCCTGGACGATCTGAAGGCCAAGGAAGGTGTCGAGCAGGAGACTGTCGATGCCGTCCGCTCGATGGGCAAGTACAAGCACGGCTGGGAATCCGACGTCGAGACCGAGTTCGCGCCCAAGGGGTTGAACGAGGACATCGTGCGGCTGATCTCGGCCAAGAAGGGCGAGCCGGAATGGATGCTGGAATGGCGCCTGGCCGCCTTCCGCCGCTGGGAGCTGATGACCGAGCCGGACTGGGCGATGCTGAACATCGCCCCGATCGACTATCAGGATCAGTATTATTACGCCCAACCCAAAGGGTTCGACGAGAAACCTAAATCTCTGGATGAGGTCGATCCGGAACTGCTGCGCACCTACGAGAAGCTGGGTATCCCACTGAGGGAACAGATGATCCTGGCGGGGGTCGAAGGGGCCGGGGCGGCCCCGGTCGAGGGGCGGCCCGAGGGCCGGAAGGTCGCGGTCGACGCGGTCTTCGACTCGGTCTCGCTGGGGACCACCTTCAAGGACGAACTGGCCAAGGCCGGGGTGATCTTCTGCTCGATCTCGGAGGCGCTGCGCGAGCATCCAGACCTGGTGCGGAAATATCTCGGCACCGTCGTCCCGGTCTCGGACAACTACTTCGCGACGCTGAACTCGGCGGTGTTCTCGGACGGCTCGTTCGTCTACGTGCCCGAGGGCGTGCGCTGCCCGATGGAGCTGTCGACCTATTTCCGCATCAATGCCGAGAACACCGGGCAGTTCGAGCGGACGCTGATCATCGCCGACAAGGGCGCTTACGTGAGCTATCTGGAAGGCTGCACTGCGCCGATGCGCGATACCAACCAGCTGCATGCGGCGGTGGTGGAGCTGGTGGCGCTGGAGGACGCGGAGATCAAGTATTCCACCGTCCAGAACTGGTACCCTGGCGACGAGAACGGCAAGGGCGGCATCTACAACTTCGTCACCAAGCGGGCCGACTGCCGGGGGGCGCGGTCGAAGGTGAGCTGGACCCAGGTCGAGACCGGCAGTGCGATTACCTGGAAGTACCCGTCCTGCATCCTGCGGGGCGAGGAGAGCCAGGGCGAGTTCTACTCGATCGCCATCACCAACAACGCCCAGCAGGCCGATACCGGCACCAAGATGGTGCATCTGGGCAAGAACACCCGGAGCCGCATCGTCTCGAAGGGCATCTCGGCGGGCCGCGCCCAGAACACCTATCGCGGGCTGGTCTCGATGCATCCGCGGGCGGCGAACTCGCGCAACTTCACCCAGTGCGACAGCCTGCTGATCGGGCAGGGCTGCGGAGCGCATACGGTGCCTTACATCGAGGTCAAGAACGCCACCTCGCGCTGCGAGCACGAGGCGACCACCTCGAAGGTCGATGACGACCAGCTGTTCTATTGCCGCTCGCGCGGCATCGGCGAGGAGGAAGCGGTGGCCCTGGTGGTCAACGGCTTCTGCAAGGAGGTGCTGCAGGAACTGCCGATGGAGTTTGCGGTGGAGGCCCAGAAGCTGGTGGCGATCTCGCTGGAGGGGAGTGTCGGGTGATGGCCCGCCGTCCCACAGTGGAGCGCAATCGCGGCTTTTCGGGTCCGATGGCCGGGGTGATCGCCTTGGCTGTGATGGGCATTGCGGAAATCGCTATTATCGGCGTGCTGATCATGCTGCCGGTGCTGGAGGGCAACGATCTGGAGCTGTGGCGGATCATTGCCTGTGCCGTATTGCTGACGCTGTGCAGTGTCGTCTTCCTGGCCGTCTCGTTCGTCAATCGGGATGGCCGGTGGCGCTGGCGCTGGGCGCGGTGAGGTCGCGGGTATCATGAAGGCAGACAAGACCCTTCTTTATGGCGGTGCTCTCTACGGGCTTTTCGTCGCGGCCGCGGTCTATTGGCTGGGCGTCTACCTGGAAGTCAGCGCCAGCGTGCCGGTCCGGGTGCTGTTCGCCTTGGGTGTGGGCTGCCTCGCCAGCCTGGTGTTCCTGTTCTCCTACGTCGCCGGAAAGTGGCGCAAGAAGGACAAATAATTGTGAAGTATAACCGTTTGAGTGTAAGTTGTGATGGGTTGGACGTTATGGAGGGTGGAATAATGTCAAGTCAAAGCGACGATTTTGAAGCCCGTATGAAGCGAGTACGTGCCAAGGTTCGCAACCGGGAGCCGGTGCGAATTCATTCTCGGGCAACCGGCGAGGAGCCGGATGGGTTCTCGTTGCTGTCGATCGTTCGGCCGCAACTGGCGTTTGTTTTGGGCGCAGTTGCGCTGGTCGTCTGCCGTGGGGTCGCGATGAACTATCTGCCGGTCGAGAAGGGGGCGACGACGCTGGGATGGATCGACGGCGCCGTGGTGATCGGTGCGCTGGTCGTGATTGGTCTGTTGTTCGGCAAGTCGGACAGGGTTTCGCATGTCGCGCTGCTGGTGGGCGCCTGGGTGGCGTTCATCACCGAAGGTTACTACATCCGGGCGTTTCCGGAGTTGATGAGTCAGGTCTACAGCCCGGGTTATGTTGGTTTGGTGATGTTGGGAGGCTGACCGGGCCGCCCCGCCGGCGGAACGGGTTCGGGTTTTCGCGGCCCGCGATCAAGATGCGCGGCCGCGAGCCGTGTGAATGCAAGGGAAGAAATATGCTGAGTATCAAGAATCTGCACGTGAAGCTCGAGGAAGAGGACAAGATCATCCTCAAGGGCGTCGACCTGAGCGTCGAGGCGGGAAGCGTGCATGCGATCATGGGGCCGAACGGGTCCGGCAAGTCGACGCTGAGCTACGTTCTGTCCGGGCGCGACGGCTACGAGGTGACCGACGGCTCGGCCACGCTGGACGGCGAGGACCTGCTGGAGATGGACCCCGAGGACCGGGCCGCGGCCGGGCTGTTCCTGGCGTTCCAGTATCCGGTCGAGATTCCCGGAGTCGGCAACATGACCTTCCTGCGCACGGCCCTGAACTCGCAGCGCAAGGCACGCGGCGAGCCGGAGGTGTCGGCGCCGGAGTTCCTGAAGCTGGTGCGCGCCCGGGCCAAGGAGCTGAAGATCGATGCCGAGATGCTGAAGCGGCCGGTCAATGTGGGGTTCTCGGGCGGCGAGAAGAAGCGCAACGAGATCCTGCAGATGGCGGTGCTTGAGCCGCGCATGTGCATCCTGGACGAGACCGACTCGGGGCTGGATGTGGACGCGATGAAGCTGGTGGCCGAGGGGGTCAATGCGCTGCGCAGCGAAGGCCGGGCGTTCCTGGTGATCACCCACTACCAGCGGCTGCTGGACCATATCAAACCCGACGTGGTGCACATCATGTCCGATGGCCGCATCGTCGAGACCGGTGGGCCTGAGCTTGCGCTGAAGGTCGAGAACGAGGGTTACGCCCATCTGCAGGAGCCCGCGGCATGACGGCGGCGCTGGACGCGAAGCGAAGGGCCGCCGAGGCGTTGCTGCATGTTCTGCCGCTGCCGGGGCGCGAGGCCGGCTGGGCGCGCGAGGCACGGGCCGCCGCCCGGACCCGGCTGCTGGAGGCCGGTGCCCCGGTGAAGCGGGATGAATACTGGAAATATACCGACCCCGCGGTGCTGACGGTGCCGGTGGCCGAGGTGGGCGGAACCGAAGACCGGCCCGCGATGGAAAGCCAGTTCGGCGAGGTTCACCCGCTGCGGGCGCGGTTTGTCAACGGGCGGTGGCGGCCCGACCTGTCGGACGATCTGGCGCAGGACGGACTGAACGCCGCCGCGATTGGCGATGTTCTGAAGGCGGACATCACCTTTGCGCGCGACCTGTTCGGATCGCTCGAGGCGGCCGGGCAGCAGAAGGTGGCGCGTCCGCTGGCGGCGCTGAACACCGCCTGTGCCACCGAGGGCCTGGCGCTGCATGTGACCGGTGCGGTCACGCGGCCGGTGCATCTGCGCCACGATCAGGTCGGCGAGGGCGCGAGCCTGCTGCGCCATCTGGTCCGGGTCGAGCCCGGCGCGTCGCTTATGCTGCTCGAATCGGGTGTGCCGACCAATTCGGTGATCGAGATCGACGTGGCGGATGGCGCCACATTCCAGCATGTGCGCATCCAGGAGGGTCCGCGTGCGCAGGCCGCCAGCCACCTGTTCATCCGGCTGGGGGCCGAGGCCCAGTGCAAGACCTTCACGCTGACAACCGATGGCGATCTGACCCGCAACGAGGTGGTGATGGAGTTCACCGGCGCCGGCGGCATCGGCCATATCGCCGGGGCGGTGATGGCCAAGGGCAAGTCCCATGTCGACAATACCGTCTTCGTGACCCATGGCGCCGAGCAATGCGAGAGCCGGCAGGTGTTCAAGCATGTGCTGACCGACGAGGCGCGCGGTATCTTCCAGGGCAAGATCTTCGTGCGCCCGGTGGCCCAGAAGACCGACGGCTACCAGATCAGCCAGTCGGTGATCCTGAACGACCGGGCCGAGTTCTCGGCCAAGCCCGAGCTGGAAATCTATGCCGACGACGTGAAGTGCAGCCACGGCTCGACCACCGGGCAACTGGACAAGACGGCGATGTTCTACCTGCGCTCGCGCGGGGTTCCCAGGGCCGAGGC
>DATHZU010000436.1:0-6864 GCA_035458445.1 Thermohalobaculum sp.
ATCGTAACTTCGAACTTCCCAAGTTTGAAACGATAGAAATCCCATTTTGCCTGACCAAGCATTGGAGCTTTTGCACGCTCTATGTCCACGGCTCGGTGATGGAGGCCCACGGGCTGAAGGACGGCGACTGGGCCTGGGTGACCTCGGCCCATGGCCGGATCAAGGTTCCGGTGGCGCGCAACGACGCGCTGAACCCGCACACCATCTGGACCTGGAATGCCATCGGCAAGCGCGAGGGCGCCTGGGCGCTGGACCCCAAGGCGCCGGAGACGCAGCAGGGCTTCCTGCTGAACCACCTGATCAACGAGCTGCTGCCGCCGAAGGGCGACGGCCTGCGCTGGTCGAACTCGGACCCGATCACCGGCCAGGCGGCCTGGTACGATCTGCGGGTGAAGATCGAGAAGGCCGAGGCGGGCGACGAGGTCTCCGAGCCGCGCCTCGGGCGGCAGAAGTCTCCGGTCGGGCAGGGGCCGAAGGACCTGGCCTATGGGGAGGGGTGGTGAAGAGAGCAGTTTATCTTTTTTGCGGGATCGCGATATCAGCGAACGCTTTTGGCCAGACACCAGAGGATCCGGCAGCCCATGTTGTTCGCGAGTTTGACCGCGCGAATTCAGTGCTGCGCTGTTACTTTCTCGCACGGATAGCGGACGCACCGGCGCAGGACAATTATCTCCTCGAAGGCATGAATATGACTAAGCGTGCGTTTCGCGAAGCATCCGAATTGGGAAATGGATTCGGTAACTCAATTTGCGATGGAGACGCTTCTTGTTCTTTGATACTTGAGAGCGGGGGGATAGATGTGATGGTTGGGATAATGATCCAGCAGGCATCAAACGCCGTAGAGTTTCAGAAAAATGAAGAGATAAAAGAGAAAATTAAGAAAGTGGAGAATCTAGACTTGGCGCTTTGGGCGCAGATTCAACTCAGAACTTCAAACTGTGAGTTTCTTCTGCCATGACCTCGCTCCCCGAATCCACCGCCCGCAAGATGGGCCTCGTCATCGACCTCGACATCTGCGTCGGCTGCCATGCCTGCGCGGTGAACTGCAAGGAATGGAACACCGGCGGCTACGGCGCGGCCCTGGCGGACGAGGACGCCTATGGCGCCGATCCGTCGGGCACCTGGCTGAACCGTATCCACACCTACGAGGTGACCCCCGCCGCCGGCCCGGCGCAGCTCGTGCATTTCCCGAAGTCCTGCCTGCATTGCGACGACGCGCCCTGCGTCACCGTCTGTCCCACCGGCGCCAGCTACAAGCGCGCCGAAGACGGCATCGTGCTGGTCAACGAGGACCATTGCATGGGCTGCGGGCTCTGCGCCTGGGCCTGCCCCTATGGCGCGCGCGAGCTGGACCCGCTGGCGGGCGTGATGAAGAAATGCACCCTCTGCGTCGACCGCATCTACAACGACAACCTGCCGGAGGAAGACCGCATTCCCGCCTGCGTGCGGGCCTGCCCGGCGGGGGCGCGGCATTTCGGCGATCTGGGCGACCCGGACAGCGACGTCTCGGCCCTGGTGGCGGATCGCGGCGGCTTCGACCTGATGCCCGAGCAGGGCACCAGGCCGGTGAACAAGTATCTGCCGCCGCGCGCCCGCGACGCCTATGCGGAGGCGCCCGGACCGGTGAATCTGGCCAGCCTGGCCGAGCCCGAGGCGAAGGGCTTCCTCGGCTGGCTCGACAAGGCTCTCGAGAGGATCGGCTGATGCATCCCGCACCCTCGATCGTTCTGTTCACGGTTCTCTCGGGCCTCGGCCTGGGGATGATGACGTGGCTGGGCCTGGGGCTCGGGCCCGACGACGCGTTGTACCGCTGGCTGTCCTGCGGGCTGGCGCTGGCCTTCGCGGGGCTGGGGGGTCTCGCCTCGACCGGCCATCTGGGACGGCGCGAGAACGCCTGGCGGGCGTTCAGCCAGTGGCGGTCGTCGTGGCTGTCGCGCGAGGCCTGCCTGATGGTCGCGGCGATGGCGGTGTTCGGCCTCTACGCGGCGATCTGGTGCCTGGGCGGCCAGCGGATCACGACCCTGGGGCTCGCCGCGGCGGCGCTGGCGCTGGCGACCGTCTACTCGACGGCGATGATCTATGCCCAGCTCAAGACCGTGCCGCGCTGGAGCGCGACGCCCACCCCGGTCATGTTCCTGGTCATCGGCCTGACCGGCGGCCTGCTGGGCGCCGGTGCCATGGCTGGTCTGACGGTCGGGCCGGAGGGCGCGGGCTGGGCCGCTCCGGTGATCGCCGCCGCCGCCGGGGTCGCCGTCTGGTGGCAGACCGCCGCCGCAGGCGCCGGGCGCGGCTCGCAGGGCTCGTCGCTGGAGACCGCCACGGGGCTTGGCTTCATGGGCCGGGTGCGGCTGTTCGAGGCGCCGCATACCGGGTCGAACTACCTGCTGAAGGAAATGGCCTACCAGATCGGCCGCAAGCGCGCCTTCGAGCTGCGCCGCGCCGGCGCGGTCCTCGGCTTCCTGCTGCCGCTGGTTCTGGCCTTGCTGGCGCCGTTTATCGGCGGCTGGCTGATGCTGCTGGCGCTGGCCTCGCACCTGGCCGGAATGCTGGCCCTGCGCTGGCTGTTCTTCGCCGAGGCCGAGCATGTGCAGGCGCTGTACTACGGCAGTAGGTGAAGCTCAGGCGCCCTTCCGCCCCCGCGGTTTCTGCGCCCGGATTTCCTCGTGGCGTTGTCTCAGCGCCGCCACCTGCTCGCGCGAGCGCATGCGGTTGGCGTCGCGCAGCGCCCCGGCGATGAAGTCCATATGCGCCTCGACCGCCGCGCGCGCCGCCTGCGGGTCGCGCTCGAGGACCGCATCGCGGATCGCCCGGTGTTGTTCCAGCAGCTTCGCCCGGCGCTCGCGCAGCGAGTAGATGACGCTGCGGTTGTAGAAGACGCCCCTGACCAGCAGGTCGTAGAGCGAGCGCATCATGTGCAGCATCACCACGTTGTGCGCCGCCTCGACGATGGCCATGTGGAACTGGGCGTCGATCGACGCCTCCTCGTCGGGGTTGCGCTTCTGCGCCGCCTCCTCCATGCGCCGGAAGACGCTGTCGATGACCTGCAGATCCGCCGCGGTGGCATTGATCGCGGCGCGCTCGGCCGCCAGCCCCTCCATGTCGCGGCGAAAGTCGATATAGTCGAACAGCGCCGTGTCGTGGGTGGCAAAGAGTTCGATCAATGGCGGCGCGAAGGCCGAGCCCAGAACCTCGGCGACGAAGGTGCCGCCGCCGGGGCGCGTGGCGATCAGCCCGCGCGCCTCCAGTTCGGCCAGCGCCTCGCGCAGCGTCGGGCGCGACACCTCCATGGTCTCGCTGAGCTCGCGCTCGGCGGGCAGCCGGTCGCCGGGACGCAGCACGCCCTGCAGAACCAGGCATTCGATCTGGCGGACGACCGCGCTGGATATCTTGTCCGCGACGATCTTCTCGAACGGCATGGACGTTTCCCCATCATTTTTCGGCGATCATAGCCTGCCGCGCCCGCGCATAAAACACCGATCTTGCCGGCGGGGCCATCAGCGATCCGACACCAGTTCGGCCATCAGCGACGCTTCGTCGTCCAGGATCGCATCCTCGGCGCTGAGGCCCCGGATCGGCACGCGGCCCATCTCGAGCAGCATCGGGGCAGCGAGCGGGGTCAGGCGGCCCGCCGCCACATGGTCGACCCGGCCCTGCCCGCGGGCCAGCATCTCCTCGATGCGGCCGAAATCCACCAGCCCGCGCATCGCTTCGGTCCGGGTGATCCGCAGCATCAGGTGGCCGGGATCGTGGCGCCTGAGCGTGTCGTAGAGGATGTCGGACGAGAAGGTTGCCTGGCGCCCGGTCTTCTTCAGCCCCGGCAGCCGGCGCTCGATCAGCCCGGCGACGGTGGCGACGTTGCGGAAGGTCCGCTTCATCACCGCGTTGCCGGCCAGCCAGTCGTCGAGGCCGCGCCTGAGGCCCGACGGGTCGAGCAGCTCCGCCGGGCGCTCGACCGCCCTGAGCCCCCACAGCATCACCGCGTAATCCGTGGCGACGAACCCAAGCGGGGCCAGACGCGCCTCCTCCATCCGCTTCGACAGCAACAGCCCCAGGGTCTGGTTGGCGTTGCGCCCGGCGAAGGCGTAGACCACCAGGTAATGCTGCTCGGCGCGCGGAAAGGTCTCGACCAGCAGCCGTCCCGGCTGCGGCAGGCGCGACCGGGCGCGCTGCAGCGCCAGCCAGTCCCGTACCGGCCCCGGCAGGGGTCCCCAGCGCGCCGGGTCGGCGAGCATCGCCACGACCCGGTCCGACAGCTGAGTCGAGGTCGCCAGCTTGGTGCCCGAGAAGACCGCGATCTTCGGCTGCCGTCCGGGCGCCGGGCTGACCTGCAGGGTCAGTTCGCGCAGCGCGTCGAAGCGGACCACCTGGCCGCCGATCAGGAAACTGTCGCCGGGGGTCAGCGAGGCGGCGAAGGCCTCCTCGACCTCGCCGAGCTTCGGCCCGCCGCGCCGCCCCATCCGCACGCCGAGGGTCTCGGTGTCGACGATGGTGCCGATGTTCATCCGCAGCCGCCGGGCGCTGCGCGGGTCGCGCAGGCGCCACAGGCCGTCGGGCCCCTGCATCAGGCGGCGCCACTGGTCGTAAGCCCTCAGCGCATAGCCGCCGGTGGCGCAGAAATCGAGGCAGGCGTCGAAAGCCTCGCGCGCCAGGCCGCGGAACGGCCCGGCCCGGCGGACCTCGGCGAAGATCTTGTCTGCTTCGAACGGCCCGGCGCAGGCGGTCATGTTCAGGTGCTGGCACAGCACCTCGAGCCCGCCTTCGGGCAGGCCCTCGCCGTCCAGCTCCCGGGCGCAGACAGCCTCGAGCGCGGCGTGGCATTCCAGGACCTCGAAGCGGTTCGCGGGCACCAGCACGGCCTTCGACGGCGCGTCGTAGCGGTGGTTCGCCCGCCCGATCCGCTGCACCAGCCGCTTCACCGCCTTCGGCGCGCCGACCTGCACCACCAGGTCCACGTCGCCCCAGTCGAGCCCGAGGTCCAGCGAGCTGGTCGCCACGACCGCGCGGAGCGACCCCGCCGCCATCGCCGCCTCGACCCGCTTGCGCGCCTCCAGCGCCAGCGAGCCGTGGTGCAGGCCGATCGGCAGGCCCTCGGCATTGGCCTCCCACAGCGCCCGGAAGAACAGCTCGGCCTGGGCGCGGGTGTTGATGAAGACGATGGTGGTGCGGTGGGCGCGGATCAGCTCCATCACGGCGCCTGCCGCGTAGCGCCCGCCCATGCCGGACCAGGGCGGCTCGCCAGCCGCGGTCAGGATCGAGATGTCCGGGTCGGGCCCCGGATCGGCGTTCAGTATGGCGCAGCGCCCGGGCGCCAGCCAGTCGGCCACCGCCTGCGGGTCCTCGACCGTCGCCGACAGCGCGGTCAGCCGGTGATCGGGCGCCAGCGTGCCCAGCCGCGCGAGGCAGAGCGCCAGCTGGTCGCCGCGCTTGGTCCCGGCCAGTGCGTGGACCTCGTCGACGACGACCCGCCGCAAGCCGGCAAACAGGCGCGGCGCGTCGTCCCAGCTCAGCATCAGCGCCAGGCTCTCGGGGGTGGTCAGCAGGATATGCGGCGGGTCGGCGCGCTGGCGGCGGCGCTGCGACTGCGGCGTGTCGCCGGTGCGGTCCTCGATCCGGATCGCCAGCCCCATCTCGGCGACGGGGGTCCGCAGGTTGCGGGCGATGTCGGCGGCCAGCGCCTTCAGCGGCGAGACGTAGAGGGTGTGGAGGCCGGGGTTGCCGTCCTCCGCCAGCCGAACCAGCGAGGGCAGGAACCCCGCCAGCGTCTTGCCCGCCCCGGTCGGCGCGATCAGCAATTGTGCCGGGGCCGCCGAGCCCAGCAGGTCGAGCTGATGCGGATGCGGCCGCCATCCGCGCGCGGCGAACCATCCGGCGAAGGGCTGGGGCAGGGTGCTCATGGGGCGCGAGGATAGGGCGGACCACGGCCGCTCGCCAGCGGTTCCGGACGCAAGGTCCGCTTGCGCGACCCCCTGTTTTCACGTAATCCTGCGGTGAATTTCGAGGCACTCTCACCAGAACATACGGGGACGAACGGGATGCAGGGCGAGGCACGCCGCGGGCGCTCGCGGGGATTGCTTGGCGAGTGGCCCACAGGGGCGGCGCTGGCGGGGTGCTATGGCGCCTGGGGCCTGCTGATGGCCAGCTATCCGGCGCTGGGCCTCTGGATGTTCCCGCCGCTGGCGCTGGTGGTGGCGTTCCACTCGTCGCTGCAGCACGAGATCCTGCATGGCCACCCCACCCGCAATGCCGCCGTCAACGAGGCGCTGGTCTGGCTGCCGCTGGGGCTCTACATCGCCTATCGCCGGTTCCGCGACCTGCATCTGAAGCACCACAACGACACCCGCCTGACCGACCCCTATGACGACCCGGAGAGCTTCTACCTGTCCGAGGGCGACTACGCGCGGCTCGGCCCGGTGATGCGGGGCCTGCTGGCCTTCAACGGCACCTTTGCCGGGCGCATGCTGATCGGCCCGGCTTTGTCGCTGAATGGCTTCTGGCGGGCCGAGTTCCGCGCCGCCCGTGCCGGCGACCGCACCATCCGCAACGCCTGGGCGCATCACGCCGCCGGGCTGGTGCTGGTGGTGCCGGCGATCTGGGCCTTCGAGGTGCCGCTGTGGCAATACATGCTGTTCGCCGCCTATCCCGGCGTCTCGCTGATCATGATCCGCAGCTTCATCGAGCACCGCGCCCATGACGCGCCGAAGATGCGCACCGCCATCGTGGAATCCGGCCCCTTCTTCAGCCTGCTGTTCCTGAACAACAACCTGCACCGGGTCCACCACGAAAGCCCGGGCGCGCCCTGGTATCGCCTCCGCGCGATGTACCGGGCCGAGCGCGCGCGCTATCTGGCCGAGAACGGCGGCTACC
>DATHZU010000437.1:0-12801 GCA_035458445.1 Thermohalobaculum sp.
CCCCCTTGGGCCGCCCGGTGGTGCCGGAGGTGTAGAAAATCCAGGCCGGATCGGTGGGCTGGCTGTCGGCCTTCGCCACCGCCTCGCCTGCCAACAGCGCGGCATAGTCGGCGCTTCCGGTCTCGATGACGACCGAATCCCCGGCCAGCCCGCCCAGCCCCTGCGCCTGCTTCGGCGATGCGATGCAGAGCGGCGCCTGAGCGTTCTCCAGAATCCACGCCATCTCGCGCGGGTGCAGCTTGGCATTCATCGGAATCGCGGTCATGCCCGCGCGCCAGATGCCGTAGAGCACCGGCAGGAACTCGGGCGCGTTTTCCATCGCCATGCCGATCCGCGCGCCGGGCTTCAGCCGGTGGCGGTCCCGCAACGCGCCCGCGATGCGCGCCGCCTGGTCCTCGAAGCCGCCATAGCTCAGGCTGCCCCCTTTCCACAGGATCGCCGGGTTCTCCGGCGACCGCCGCGCGACCTGGGCCAGCCCGGCCGACAGGTTCATCTGACCGGCTCGCGCGGGGGCGCGCTGACCTCGAAGATATTCGGGTCCTTGGGATGCGCCGGGAAAAGCTGGCTCACCTTCGGGTCGTGGCCGGGGATCAGTCGGTCGAGGCTGCCCGCCAGGCGGTACAGCCGCTCGTGGCTCTCGCAGTTCTCGGGCACGTCGGCGACGATGGGGAACGGGTTCCCCCTGGTGATGTTGGCGTAGTAATGCGCCGCATCCGCAGCCAGCACCACCAGCCCGCGCCGGGTGTTCACCGAGACCGCCTGCAGCCCCCGGCTGTGACCGCCGACCAGATGCAGCCCGATGCCGGGGAACAGCTCGGCGTCGCCGTCGAAGAACCGCACCCGGCCCTTGTAATTGGCGTGGATCAGCTGCGCCACGTCGTCGGGCTCGAAGGCCAGCCGTGCCGCCTTGTAGCGCATGTAGCGCCCGGTGGCGAAATTGACCTCGGCATCCTGGACGATGAACTCGGCATTGGGGAACAGGTCCAGATTGCCGGCGTGGTCGTAATGCAGGTGGCTGATGATCACCGTCTCGATCTTCGCCGGATCGACGCCAAGTGCCTTCAGGCCTTCCACCGGGTTGCGGGTCAGCTTGCGCTTGCGCGCCTTGGCGCGGGCCGCATTGAAGCCGGTGTCGACCAGCACGGTCCGGCCCTCGCCGCGGATCAGCCAGACGAAGTAGTCCATCGGCATCGGTCCGTCATGCGGGTCCGGCATCAGGAACACCTCGCGGGTCTCGCGGATCGCCTCGGCGTATTTGATTGCGTGGATTTCGTATTCCGCTGCCTTGCTCATGTCCGCCTTCGCCATCCGCCCGATTCGCGCTGCCTCACCCCGGGGAATGCCTGTTGCCGCGAGCCTTGTCGAGGGGCCTCATTCCGCCGCGAGTGCCAGGGCCGCAGGCGCGTAGACCCGGCCCTCCATCAGCACGCGCGCGGTCCGGAAGACGCTGGCGCGCTGGGCGAACCATCCCCCGCCGATACGCTCGACGGATGCCGAGACCGGAATTGCACCGGACCCGGTCCCGACCCGGAAGGGCGCGCCCGGTGCAACCGCGCCGGCGCATTCATGGACCAGAGTTCCCTCGATCTGCGCCGCCACGCCCACGCACATCGCGCCGGTCAGCGGGATGGCCAGATGCGGCAGCCCCATCGAGATCATCCGAACCTGGATATCGCAGTCGGCGGCCCGCAGCGTCTCGCCAGACAGCGTCGGCGCATCCGCGGTTGGCGCCACCATCGACACCTTGGGGACCCCCGGAGAATTGCGGGTCGCGTCGCGCGGGCTGCTTGCCATGCCGGCCGCCACGGCCGCTGCCGCCCGGATCGCCTCGAGCCGGGCCATCAGCGCGACCTTGCCGCGCAGACCGGTCGGCAACTCGGTTCCCGTGACGCCCAGATCGGCGGCACGGACGAAGACGCAGGGGTTCGATGCGTCGACGATCGAGGCGGCGATGCGCGACCCGTCCGGCAGCTTGAGGATGTCGACCGGTGCGCCGGTCGGCAGCAGCTTGCCGGTGCCCGCGCCGCCCGGCTCGATAAAATCGAGCCTGATCGGAGAACCGGTTCCCGCAACCCCCGCAATTGCCAGATCACCGTGGACCCGGGGCTTGCCGCCTGCGATCTGCAGCACGCAGTCGACCCGCTTGTGGGTATTGGCGTTGTACATACGGATGACCGCCTGGCCGTCCGGTACCTTCACCAGCCCCGATTCGACCGCGAATACCCCGACCGCCGAGGACAGGTTTCCGCAATTCGACTTGCCGTCGATCATCGGCCGGTCGACCGAGACCTGGCCGAAGTCGTAGTCCACATCGACGCCCTGTCGCCGAGACCGCGCCACCACCATCACCTTCGACAGCGACGAGATCCCCCCGCCCATGCCGTCGAGCTGCCGCCCATGCGGGTCCGGGCTGCCCAGCGCGGCGAGAATGAACCGCTGGCGCTCGGCCGCGTCCGCTGGCAGATCCGAGGCGCGGAAGAACAGCCCCTTCGAGGTGCCGCCGCGCATGAAGGTCACGGGATAGGAAATCTGCTCCATCTCAGTCTGCTCCAATATCGCGGTGGCATGGCCACGCCGCAAATCTGCCAAATACAACGCCCCGCCGCACCGGAGATTCTCCCGCGGCGGTGGGACAGCTTATAACACTTGTTCGGCCTGACCAATTCCGCGCGGGGTTTCGGTCTGCCCGCGCCTTGCAGCGCAAACACAGGAAGCCAAGGTCACCAGAAGCAACTCCGGAGCGCCGGTTCCGCCGGTTGCCCTGGCAAGATCACACGGGCGTTCCGTTTTCTTCGCATTCATGCCATCTACTCCTACCGGCGCGACGCTAGTGAAGCGACCGCGCGCCTGTCAATCGGCACGCCATCACAAGAATGATGGTGGCTGCAGCAGAGGTCGTGCCCATGCCCTTTCCCCACCCGTTCTACTTCCTGCGCCACGGCGAGACCGGGTGGAATCGCGAGGGGCGGACGCAGGGACAGACAGACTCGCTGCTGAACGAGACCGGCCGGGCCCAGGCGCAGCGGGCGGCCCAGGCGCTGAAGGACGAGCCGATCGAACGGATCGTCTCGAGCCCGCTGAGCCGCGCCCGCGACACCGCCGAGGCCGTCGCTCAACTGTTGGGCCTCGATGTCTCCACCGACCCGGGGCTGATGGAGTGCCATCTGGGCGACCATCAGGGCGAGGTGCACGGCCCGTGGCTGCGCGAGTATTTCCTCGGCAACTACGTGCCGCCGAACGGCGAGCATTTCGACGATTTCTGTGCCCGCACCTGGGCGGCGATGCAACGCGCGGTGGCGCAGGGCCCGAACACCCTGATCGTCGCCCATGGCGGGCTGTGGGTCAGCGCGCGCCGCCATGTGGCGGTGGACCCGGACCTCTCGAAGATGCCGAACGCGCTGCCGCTCCATATCGAGCCAGAGCCCGGCCGCTGGCGCCACCACATCCTGGGCGGGCTGGAATGGAAGCCGGCGTCAGGTGCGGTCTGACGGCAGGCGGCGCGAAACCCCCGCGCGACATGCCGCGCCGATGCGCGGGAGGGGCGCGTCAGGCGACCACGCCCGAAGCGAAGAACCCGTCGATCTCGGCCGCCGAATAGCCGTATTCCCCCAGCACCTCGCGGGAGTGCTGGCCCAGAACCGGCGCCGGGCCGCGCACGCCGCCGGGCGTGTCGGCGAACTTCACCGGCAGGCCCAGGCTCTCGACCCGGCCCGCCACCGGGTGGTCGGTCGCGACCACCATCTCGCGGGCGCGGGTCTGGGGGTCGGCGTGCATCTCGGCGATCGACAAAACCGGCCCGGCAGGGAAGCCTCCCTCCTGCAGGATCGCCAGCCAGTCGCCGGTGGTCCTGTGCCGGAAGATGGCGTTAAGCGCCTCGGTCAGCTCGGCCAGATGTGCCATCCGGCCGGTGTTGGCGCCAAAGCGCGGGTCGTCGTTCAGCTCCGGCGCCCCGATCAGGCGCACCAGCCGCTCCCAGTTGGCCTGGTTGGCGGCGCCGATATTGATCCAGCCATCGGCGGTCTGGAACGCCTGGTAGGGGGCGTTCAGCGGATGGGCAGACCCCATCGGCCCCGGCGAGACGCCGGTCGCGAAGGCGATGGCCGACTGCCAGTAGGTATGGGTGATCGCCGCCTCGAACAGCGAGGTCTCCACCTTCTGCCCCAGCCCGGTCTGTAGCCGCCGCGCATAGGCGGCAGCGATCCCCATCGCCAGCAGGATGCCCGCGGTGATGTCCGAGATCGGGGAGCCGACCTTGACCGGCGGCCGGCCCGGCCCTTCGCCGGTGATCGCCATCAGCCCCGACATGCCCTGGGCGATCAGGTCGAAGCCGCCCCGGTCGGCATATGGCCCGGTGCGCCCGAAGCCCGAGATCTCGCCATAGATCAGGCCGGGATTGACTTCGCGCAGCGCCTCGTAGCCCAGCCCCAGCCGCTCCATGGTGCCCTTGCGGTAGTTCTCGAGCACCACGTCCGCCGTCGCCAGCATCTTCTTCAGGATGTCCAGCGCCTGGGGGTCCTTCAGGTTCAGCACGATGCCGCGCTTGTTGCGGTTGACCATCAGGAAGGACGCCGACTCGCCCTCGATCTCCGGCGGCACGGCCCGGCGCGTGTCGTCGCCCGCGGGCTTCTCCACCTTGATCACGTCGGCGCCCATGTCGGCCAGCATCAGGCTGGCCACCGGCCCGGCCATCACATGGGTCAGGTCGATGACCTTCATGCCCTCGAGCGGACCCATCTCAGCGCCCCTTCCACCGTGGCGCGCGCTTGGCGAGGAAGGCCTCGATGCCCTCCTTGAAATCGGCGCTCATATAGGCGGTCTCGACCAGGTCGTGGTCGTCGGCGCCCGGCCCCTGATCGCGCAGGCGGCGCAGCCCCTCCTTGGTGACCCTGAGCGTCAGCGGCGCATGGGTGGCAAGCATCGCCGCCAGCGCGCCCGCCCGCGCCATCACCGCCTCGGCATCGGGTAGCACCTCCGAGACCAGCCCGATGGCCCTGGCCTCGTCGGCCTCGACCAGCCGGGCGGTGAAGATGATCTCGCGCACGCGGCCTGCACCGATGATCGCCGAGAGCCGCGCCAGCGAGGCGACCGACAGGCAGTTGCCCAGCGTCCGGGCGATGGGGAAGCCGAACTTCAGCCGCTGGTCGCTGATCCGCAGGTCGCAGCAGGCGGCAATCGCCGCGCCGCCCCCGGTGCAGGCGCCGGCGATGGCGGCGATGGTGGGGATCGGGCAGCGCTCGATCCGGTCGAGCACCGCGTTGATCCTCGCCTCGTAGTCCCAGGCGTCCTGCGGCGTGGCGAAGCCCCGGAACTGGGCCATGTCGGTGCCCGCCGCGAAGGCCCGGTCGCCGGCGCCGCGGATCACGATGGCCTTGACGCTGCCGTCGGTCGGGGCGTTGGCGCAGATATCGGCCAGCCCTTCGTACATGGCGAAGGTGAGGGCGTTGCGCGTCTCGGGCCGGTTGAAGGTGACCCAGCCGGTGGCGTCCCTCACCTCGTAGAGCAGTTCCTTGGTCATCGGCGGTTCCTCAGCGTGCCGGGGCAGTTTCGGCCAGATACCGCATGGCAGCATCCACGCCGCCCTTCTGGTGCGGCACGCCGGCCAGTCCCAGTCCCATCTCGCAGCCGGACAGCGTGCCCATCAGCATCAGGTCGTTGAAGTCGCCCAGATGGCCGATGCGGAAAATCTTGTCGGCGACCTTCGAGAGGCCGGAGCCGAGCGACATGTCGAAATTCGCCAGCACCACCTTGCGGTAGGCATCGGCCGAGTGGCCCTCGGGCATCCGGATCGCGGTCAGCGAGCTGGAGTAATGCCGTGGCTCGGCGCACTGGATTTCCAGCCCCCAGGCCTGCACCGCGCGGCGGGTGGCCCGCGCGTGGCGGTCGTGGCGGGCGAAGACATTCTCAAGCCCCTCCTCCTCCAGCATGGCGATGGCCTCGACCAGGCCGTAGAGCAGGTTGGTGGCCGGGGTGTAGGGGAAGAAGCCGCTCTTGTTCGGGGCCAGCATCTCGGACCAGTCCCAGTAGGACCGCTTCAGCTCCGCCGTCTTGTGGGCCTCCAGCGCCTTCGGGCTGATCGCGTTGAAGCTGAGGCCCGGCGGCAGCATCAGGCCCTTCTGGCTGCCCGCGACGATCACGTCGACGCCCCACTCGTCCATGCGCATGTCGATCGAGGCCAGCGACGAGATCGTGTCGACCATCAGCAGCGCCGGGTGCCCGGCGGCGTCGATGGCGGCGCGAATCTCCGGCACCTGGGTGGCGCAGCCGGTGGAGGTCTCGTTCTGCACCACGCAGACCGCCTTGATTTCGCAGTTGGTATCGGCCCGCAGGACCTTCTCGATGGCGTCCGGGTCCGCCGCCCGGCGCCAGTCCTCGCCGATCACCTGCGGGTCCAGCCCCAGCCGCCTGGCCAGCCGGTCCCACAGGAAGGCGAAATGCCCGGTCTCGAACATCACCACCTTGTCGCCGGGGTTCAGCGTGTTCACCAGCGCCGCCTCCCAGGCCCCGGTGCCCGAGGCCGGATAGATCACCACCTGCCCCGCCGTGGTCTTGACGACGCGCTTCATGCCGTCGAGCGCCTTCTTGCCGATCTCGGCAAACTCGGGGCCCCGGTGGTCGATGGTCGGGTAGTCCATGGCCCGCAGCACGCGGTCGGGCACATTGGTGGGGCCAGGGATCTGCAGGAAGTGGCGTCCGGAGCGGCTCATCGGGGGTCTCCCTTCGGGAATCTGGAATTGGGGCTTGCGGGGTCGCTTTCTTGGGCGTATTGAATTTTGCATTCAAAATCCAAAGTCAAGGAAAATCCCGCCGGTGAACCACCAGCCTGCGAAATCGCGACTGACCGAACGCCTGCGCCGCGAGGCGCGGGGCGAGGTGCTGGCCTCGCCCTTCGACCGCGGGCGTTACGCCACCGACGCCTCGTTCTACCAGATCATGCCGCAGGCGGTGCTGGTTCCCAAGGATTTTGCCGATGTCGAGGCGGCGCTGGCGATCGCGCGCGAGGAAGGGGTGCCGGTCACCGCGCGCGGCGGCGGAACCTCGCAGGCCGGGCAGACGATCAACTCCGGGCTGGTGATCGATTTCTCGAAGCACCTGAATTCGCTGCTGTCGGTGGAACCGTCGTCCCGCCGCGCCGTGGTCCAGCCGGGGCTGGTGCTGGACGACCTGAACCGGCTGCTGAAGCCCCACGGGCTGTGGTTCCCGGTGGACGTCTCGACCTCGTCGCGGGCGACCATCGGCGGCATGGCGGCCAACAACTCCTGCGGCTCGCGCTCGATCCGCTACGGGCGGATGCGGGACAACACGCTGGCCATCGACGCGCTGATGGCGGACGGGACCCGGGCGCGATTCGCGGCTGGCGAGGCGCCCGGCGCGGTCGCCCCGGCCCTGCTGGCGCTGGGCGCGCGCGAGGCGGAGGAAATCGCCGCCCGCTTCCCCAAGGTTCAGCGCCGCGTCGGCGGCTACAACCTCGACGCGCTGGTGCCGGGCAACGCGCCGGTGAAGTGGGACGACATCCTCGTCGGCTCCGAAGGCACGCTGGCAGTTTCGGAGCGGATCGAGATCGCCCTGTCGCCGGTGCTGACCCACAAGGCCCTGGGCGTCTGCCACTTCCCGACCTTCCACGCCGCGATGGATGCCGCGCAGCATATCGTCACCCTCGGCCCCGTGGCGGTGGAACTGGTCGACCGCAACATGATCGAACTCGGCCGCGCCATTCCGCAGTTCAAGCCGGTGGTCGACGAATTCGTCCGCGGCGACCCGGACGCCCTGCTGCTGGTGGAATTCGCCGAGCCCGACCAGGCCGAGAACCTGCGCCGCCTGGAGGCCCTCGGCGACATGATGGCCGGGCTCGGTTTCCGCTGGGACGATCCCGGCAAGCAGCCCGGCGGCGTGGTCGAGGCCGTGGACCCCGCCTTTCAGGCCCGGATCTGGGGCGTGCGCACGCAGGGCCTGAACATCATGATGTCGATGCGGACGGCGGGAAAGCCGGTCTCGTTCGTCGAGGACTGCGCGGTCGAGCTGAAGGACCTCGCCGCATTCACCGACCGTCTGACCGGCGTCTTCCGCAAGCACGGCACCGACGGCACCTGGTACGCCCATGCCTCGGTCGGCCTGCTGCATGTGCGCCCCGTCCTGAACCTGAAGCAGGACGCCGGCGTCAAGGCGCTGCGCTCCATCGCCGAGGAAGCCTTCGAGATCGTCGCCGAATACAAGGGCTCGCATTCCGGCGAGCATGGCGACGGCATCGTGCGCTCCGAGTTCCATGAGCGGATGTTCGGCGCCCGGATGGTACGGAATTTCGAGGAGGTGAAGGACCTCTTCGACCCGTCGGGCCTGCTCAATCCCGGCAAGATCGTCCGCGCGCCGAAGATCGACGACCGGAGCCTGTTCCGCTATCCGCCCGGCTTCGCCTACGCGCCGCGCGAGACCGTCTTCGACTGGGGCGACTGGCCCGGCGGCCTCTCGGGCGCCGCCGAGATGTGCAACAACAACGGCGCCTGCCGCAGCCTGAAGGGCGGCGTGATGTGCCCCAGCTACCGGGCGACGCGGAACGAGCGCGATCTGACCCGGGGCCGCGCCAACACGCTTCGGCTGGCGCTGTCGGGACAGTTGGGGCCGGAGGCCTTCACCAGCGCCGAGATGGCCGAGACGATGAAGCTCTGCGTCGGCTGCAAGGGGTGCCAGCGCGAATGCCCGATGTCGGTCGACATGGCGAAGATGAAGCTGGAAGTCCTTGCGGCAAGGGCGAAAACCCATGGCGTGCCGCTGCGCGACCGGCTGGTGGCCGAGCTGCCGCGCTATGCCCCCTGGGCATCGCGCCTCGCGCCCCTGATGAACCTCCGCGACCGGGTGCCGGGGGCTGCCTGGGCAACCGAGAAGGCACTGGGGCTGACCGCCTCGCGGCCCCTGCCCCGCTGGCGCCGCGACGCCTGGCGCGAGCCGGCCCCTGCAGCGCAGCCCGAGGTGCTGGTCTTCGCCGATTGCTTCAACCGTTACTTCGAGCCGGAGAACTTGCACGATGCGGTGTCGGTGCTGCAGGCCGCCGGGCTGAAGGTCGGCTTCGCGCAACCGCCTTCGGGCCGCCCGCTCTGCTGCGGACGAACTTATCTCTCGGCCGGGATGATCGATCAGGCCAAGACGGAAATGCAGCGCACGATCAATGCTGTACGGCCTGTTCTTGAAGCTGGCGGCGCGGTGGTCGGGCTGGAGCCCTCGTGCCTGCTGACCTTCCGCGACGAGGCGCCCCGGCTGTTCCCCGATTGGGACGAGGCGCTGGGCAAGCGGGTAATGCTGTTCGAGGAATATCTCGCGGGCGCCCTTGCCGGTGGCGCCAGCCTGCCCCTTGGGCCCGTCGCAAAGAAAGCCCTGCTGCACGGTCATTGCCACCAGAACGCGATGGGCGTGCTGTCGCCGGTGCAGACACTGCTGAAGCGCATTCCCGATTTGCAGGTCGAGACCGTCGAGACCTCGTGCTGCGGCATGGCCGGGGCCTTCGGCTATCAGGCCGAGACCGCGGATGTCTCGCGCGCCATGGGCGAGCTGGACCTGCTGCCGGCCATCCGCAAGGCCGATCCGGACACGCTGATCGTCGCCGACGGAACCTCGTGCCGCCACCAGATCGCCGACGGCGCGGCACGCGGCGCGGTGCATGCCGCGCGGGTCCTGGCGATGGCGGTGAAGGCGGCCGCGCCATGAGCACGGACAGCCCCATCCCCCGCCGCTCGCTGCATGACGAGCTGGCCGAGCGGCTGCGCAACCAGATCGTCGAAGGCGCGCTGGAGCCTGGCGCCAAGATCAGCGAAAAGGACCTCTGCGCCGCCTTCGAGGTATCGCGGACACCGCTGCGCGAGGCCCTGAAAGTACTGGCGCGCGAGGGGCTTGTGGTGCTGACCCCACATCGCGGCGCCCATGTCGCGCCGCTGACGGTCGCGGACCTGGAGCAGGCATTCCCGGTGATAGGTGCCCTGGAAGCGCTGGCGGGGGAACTGGCCTGCGAGCGGGCAAATGACGGGGAAATAAGGGAAATTTCTGCCCTTCACAAGCGGATGGAGACGGCTTACAAGGCCCGTGACCGGAAGCGCTACTTCCGCCTGAACCAGCAAATCCACGAAGCGATGGCGCGCGCGGCGCGCAATCCGGTGCTGGACCAGATGCGGGAGATGCTGGCCGGCCGGGTCGCCAGGGCGCGGTACTATGCCAATATCTCGATGCCGCGCTGGGAGCAGGCCATGATGGAGCACGAGGAAATTCTGATGGCGCTTGAGGCGCGCGACGGCGGCCGGCTGGGGCAGGTCCTGAAGGATCACCTGGCGCACAAGCTGGAAACGCTGCGCAGCGTCATCGAGAGCGAAGGAGCCGTGGACGAATGACGAATGCCAACCTCTATGCCTGCATGGCCGAGCGGTTTCCCGAGGAACCGAGCCAGCGCCCCTTCGTGGTGCTGCCCGACGGGCGGCGGTACAGCTATGCGGATGTGGACAAGGTTTCGGCCCGGTTCGCCAAGGTCCTGACCACGCTGGGCGTGCGGCCCGGCGACCGGGTCGCGGTGCAGGTCGAGAAATCTGTGAATGCCTTCCTGCTGTATCTGGGCACGCTGCGCGCCGGGGCGGTATTCCTGCCCCTGAACACCGCCTATACCGGGGCCGAGCTTGCCTATTTCCTGGGAGATGCCGAGCCCCGGGTGTTCGTCTGCGATCCGGCCCGGGCGGATGCCCTGGACCCGGTGGCCGAGAAGGCCGGGGCGCTGCTGGAGACCATGGGCGGCTACCGCGCCGGTGCGCTGCCGCAGGGCACTCTGGTGGGGCGGATGCAGACCGCATCGACCCGGTTCGAGACGGTGATGCGGGCGCCCGACGATCTGGCGGCGATCCTGTATACCTCCGGCACCACCGGGCGCTCGAAAGGCGCCATGCTGACCCATGACAATCTGTGGTCGAACGCGGTCACGCTGTGCGATTACTGGAAATTCACCTCCGACGACGTGCTGCTGCACGCGCTGCCGATCTACCACACCCATGGGCTGTTTACCTCGTCCAATACGGTGATGGCGGCGGGCGCGTCGATGATCTTCCTGCCGAAGTTCGATGCCGCCGAGGTGATCTCGCGGTTGCCGGAGGCGACCTCGATGATGGGCGTGCCGACCTTCTACACCCGGCTGCTGGATCAGCCGGAGTTCACCAAGGAACTGGTCGCCCACATCCGCCTCTTCACCTCGGGCAGCGCACCGCTGCTGGCCGAGACCCATGTGAGGTTCGAGGAACGCACCGGCCACCGGATCCTGGAACGCTACGGCATGACCGAAACCAACATGAGCACCTCGAATCCCTATGACGGCGAACGCCGGGCCGGGACGGTGGGCTTCCCGCTGCCCGGGGTCGAGTTGCGCATCGCCAACCCCGACGACGGCACACCCGTGGCCACCGGCGAGACCGGGATGATCGAGGTGAAGGGCCCCAATGTTTTCAAGGGCTACTGGCAGAACCCGGAGAAGACCGCCGAGGAGTTCCGCCCCGACGGCTTCTTCATCACCGGCGATCTGGGCATGATCGACGAGCGCGGCTATGTCACCATCGTCGGCCGCGCCAAGGACCTGATCATATCGGGCGGCTTCAACGTCTACCCGAAGGAGGTCGAGGAGGCGATCGACGACCTGGACGGCGTCGAGGAATCCGCGGTGATCGGCGTTCCCCATCCGGATTTCGGAGAGGGCGTGGTGGCCGTGGTGGTGGCCGAGAACGGCGCCGAGGTGACCGAGGCAGCAGTGGTCGCCAGCCTCAAGGACAAGCTGGCGAAGTTCAAGCAGCCCAAGCACGTCTTCGTGGTCGATGCCCTGCCCCGCAACTCGATGGGCAAGGTGCAGAAGAAGGAACTGCGCGACCGCTACGCCGATCTGTTCAAGGGCTGAGGCCAACCCCGCCGCTGGCGGCCGATCAATTCTGACTCCATGCTTTGAAGAAACCTCCGGCACGCGGGAGGCGGCGATCTTCGCGCGGCCAAGTCAGTCCGGCCGATGCTGCGGCCGCGCCGGCAACGAGGGCGAGGGCTCGATTCGCGGGATGCTCCGCAAGGCGAGAGACAGAAATCGATGACGGCCAGGCCCCGTCACCGTTTCCGGCCTTCCGCCGCCCGCTTGCACGTAGTTTCCCGCACCCTTGCGCGTAGTTTCCCGCACACTTTTACGTAGTTTAACTCAACATCACTAAGCATTGATACCAAACAAAAAACCTTGTCAATTTCCACACAGCATGGAACCATTCAGTCAGCGGATGACGGGAGAGCGCCAGTGACCTGGGTGTGGAGTATGCAAGATGCTGAAGGCTTCGGGTACCTCAGCTGGGATCATCGGAATGGTGGCCGGTTCGGCCATTGCAGGCCCGATGCTGATGGGTGACGGCGATCTCGACACGATTGTTGCAGGCAAGAAAACGCAGAGCACTGATGGCACTGGGATCGATAGCAAAGGAGATGAATGATCGATCGATAACTGTTTGTACTAAGTAGAAGCACGCACAGTCTGGGATGACGATATAACAAAACTGGGACAGCGGCGCGTTCGCCAACAAGAACATGACGAACTGCCGCATCGGCCATTTCTCTGACAATGGCGTATTCGTCGAGGAAGGTGGTTGCTGACACCTGATCAGGCGAATGGGTAGCAGGAGTCCCCCCCAGGGCTCCTGCTTCCTTTTTGAGACGCTTCACAATCTGCTCTCAGGTGATTTCCCAAGGCGGCGATCCGGGCAGGATAAGATTCGGGGCGCCCGCAGCGCCGGAGCCGAGGTCCCTCCCACCTGAAAGGGGGGA
>DATHZU010000438.1:0-6424 GCA_035458445.1 Thermohalobaculum sp.
GTGCATCGACCGTGCTCGATCCCTGGCCCCCCAGCCCCTCGAAGAAGAACGACACCGAGACTTCAAGTGCGTTCGCGATGTCCCACATACGGCTGGCGCTGATCCTGTTGGCTCCGGTCTCGTACTTCTGGATCTGCTGGAACTTTATCCCAACGGTGTCGCCAAGCTGCTGCTGGGTCATGCCCACCATCCAGCGACGCTGACGAACCCGCTGCCCCACATGGATATCTACAGGATGCTTCATTCTCGTTTGCCCCTCACTCGTGTCCACCGATGTTGACGTCTCGGTTATCAATCTTAATTTATGGTTAATTTGTGTTAATAGCGTCATTAATTTTCGCTAAATGAGTGAAATATCGACCGCGCCACCCGCCAGAGTTGCGAAAATGCAACATAATTGGGGAAAAAATGTGCCCTTACTCGCCCCCATAGTGGGTTTTTCCAAAAACGTTTCACCCGAAGCCGTTAGCCGCAGACTCTGACGTTTGACTCAAATCACCTCCCGCGCCATTCCGCAACCGTGCCCGAGAATGGACACATTACGGGCCGGAAATTACAAGTCACTTACACATGGCGCGGATGCGGGCGGTGAAGGACCGGTCGCGCACCTGCATCCGAACCCTGTCACTGGTCCTTGCGCGACTGGCGCTTGCGCTCATGCGAATCCAGGAAGTGTTTGCGGATGCGAATGGACTTCGGGGTCACCTCGACCAGTTCGTCGTCGTTGATATAGGCGATGGCCTGCTCCAGCGTCAGCCGGACCGGCGTGGTCAGCGTCACCGCCTCGTCCTTGCCGGCCGCCCGGATGTTGGTTAGCTTCTTGCCCTTCAGCGGATTGACCTCGAGGTCGTTCTCGCGCGAGTGCTCGCCGATCACCATGCCCTGATAGACCTTCTCGCCCGAGCCGATGAACAGCCTGCCGCGCTCCTCCAGGTTCCACAGCGCATAGGCGACGCTGTCGCCGTCCTCCATCGAGATCAGGACACCCGCACGGCGCCCGGGGACGGTGCCGCGCCAGGGCGCCCATTCATGGAAAACCCGGTTCAGCACGCCGGTGCCGCGGGTGTCGGTCAGGAACTCGCCATGATAGCCGATCAGCCCGCGGCTCGGCACATGGGCGATGATCCGGGTCTTGCCGGCGCCCGAGGGCCGCATCTCGGCCAGCTCGCCCCGGCGCTGGTTCAGCTTGTCGATGACCACCCCGGAGAATTCGTCGTCGACGTCGATGGTCACTTCCTCGATCGGCTCCAGCCGCTGGCCGTCCTCGTCGCGCGTCAGCACGCGGGGCCGCGAGATCGAGAGCTCGAAACCCTCGCGGCGCATGTTCTCGATCAGCACGCCCATCTGCAATTCGCCGCGCCCGGCGACCTCGAAGGCCTCGCCGCCCGGGGTGTCGGTGACGCGGATCGCGACGTTCGCCGTCGCCTCGCGCAGCAGCCGGTCGCGGATCACCCGGCTCTGGACCTTCGAGCCGTCACGGCCGGCCAGCGGGCTGTCGTTGATGCCGAAGGTGACCGAGATGGTCGGCGGGTCGATCGGCTGGGCGGGCAGGGCGGTATCCACCCCGACATCGCACAGCGTGTCGGCGACGGTGGGCCTGGTCATCCCGGCCAGCGCCACGATGTCGCCTGCCTCGGCGCTGTCCACCGGCTGGCGCGCGAGGCCGCGGAAGGCCAGAACCTTCGAGACCCGGAACCGCTCGATTTCCTTGCCGTCGCGGCTCAGCGCCTTGATGTGGTCGCCGGCGTGCAGCGTGCCCTCCTCGATCCGCCCGGTCAGCAGGCGCCCCAGATAGGGATCGGCCTCCAGCGTGGTCGCCAGCATCCGGAACGGCTTGTCCGCATTCGCGACCTGCTTCGGCGCCTGGACATGGCGCAAGACCAGGTCGAACAGCGGCGCCAGGCTCTCGCGCGGATCTCCCAACTCCACCGTCGCCCAGCCCGCCCGGCCCGAGGCGTAAAGCACCGGGAAGTCGAGCTGGTTGTCGTCGGCGTCGAGATTCGCGAACAGGTCGAACACCTCGTTCAGCGCCCGGTCCGGCTCGGCATCGGGCTTGTCGACCTTGTTCAGCACGACGATCGGCCGCAGCCCCAGCCGCAGCGCCTTCGAGGTGACGAACTTCGTTTGCGGCATCGGCCCTTCCGCCGCATCGACCAGCAGCACCACGCCATCGACCATCGACAGGATGCGCTCGACCTCACCGCCGAAGTCGGCGTGGCCGGGCGTGTCGACGATGTTGATCCGCGCGCCCCGCCACTCGACCGAGGTGCACTTGGCCAGGATCGTGATGCCGCGCTCACGCTCGATATCGTTCGAGTCCATTGCGCGTTCCGAGACCTGCTGGCCTTCGCGGAAGGCACCGGACTGCTTCAGCAACTGGTCGACCAGCGTGGTCTTGCCGTGGTCGACATGGGCGATGATCGCGATGTTTCGCAGATCCATGGTGGTCTCTCCTGACGGGGTTGGCGCTGCCTATGGCCGAAAGCCCCGCGCGGGGCAAGGGTGATCTGGGCACGGCACACGGGAGCAAGCACCGCCGAATTACCAGAATCGCCGGATTTCTGGTATCCTCAAGGCACTTGATAACCGCATCGCCGCCCCGCAGGGGTAGTTGAGGATTTGAGACAATGCCCGAGAACCCCGATAATGGCGATACGTCGAGCCAGCCCGGCAGTGCCCAGAAGACCGTAGGCGGCAGCAAGGCTGCGCCCCGGAAGAAGCGGGCCAAGGACGCTGCAAATGCCGGTGCCCAGGCCGACGACGCGCAGACCGAAGCCACACTGCTCGAGCGGAGCGTCAACGACATCAAGGCTACCCGGGTGAACCTGTTGTGCCAGTCGATCAACCGGGCACAGGTTCTGCTGGCATCCAGCGCCGAGTCCAATGTCGTCGTCTCCGCCGATGTCATCACCGCCATTACTGCGGCCCAGGAGAATTTCGGCACGCCCGCCTGGAACGCCACCACCGAGCAGGAGTTCTGGACCGCCTACCAGGCGATATCCGGGCTGTTGCAGCCGGTGACCTATGAATCGCTGCGCTGGGTCGAGGTTGCGGGAAAGGCGACGACAAAGAAATTCATTGCCCTCGGCTTCATATCTCTGTTGATTCTGCTAGTTTCCCAAGTATTCTGGGTGTATGTAAATAATACCTCTACACAGATAAGGAATTCGATAGAGCAACTGAATAAGAAATCCGCTGAGGTCAACAAACTTGAGGGCGATGTACAGATATTGTCTAGCCAGATCGAACTCGCGGCGGGCGATTTGCCCGACGGGCTGACTCGCACCGACGTGCAGAAACGGCTCAATCAGGCGGTCAGCGATTTGAATGTGGCGTTTGACGAAACCGAGCGCCTCCGCCGTCTTTTGAACGCCCAATTCGTGATCCTGGCCGATTGGGTTCCCGAGTTGGGCAGCGATCCGAAGCCTGACGGGCCGGGCTGGTTCGACACGGACGAGGAGAAGGCGGCCAAGCAGATCGCTCTCGACAAATGGTATGCCTCGCAGGGCGCCGAGCGGGAATTCGCCAAGGAGTATCTGCTCGCCCAGGCGGCCTCGATCCTTGCCCTAATGTCCACCTATGTCCTGCCCTTGTTCTACGGCGCGCTGGGGACGGTCGCCTATATTCTGCGGTCGGTCTCGCGCGGCATCCGCGAGCGGGTGCTGAACGCCTCGAAGGTGCTGAATTTCTGGGTGAGACTGCCGTTGGGCGCGCTGTCGGGGGTGGCCATCGGCTGGTTCCTGAATACCGACACTCTGCCCACTGGCTGGGCGTCGGTCCAGCCCCTGGCCATTGCCTTCGTCGCAGGATACAGCGTCGAGTTGATCTTCACCGCGATGGACCAGTTGGTCGGCGCCTTCTCGAAAGGTGACAACGAACCCAAGCGCTAGCGCCGCTACCCGGTCGTGGCCATTGAGGCCGTCAGCGCAGCAGCCGCGCCGCCAGCCACAGCGACAGTCCCGCGGCGGTGGTCAGCAGCCCGCAGAACGCCCAGAAGGCAAAAGGATCGGTCGCAAAGGGAATGCCCGCCAGGTTCACACCCAGAAGCCCGGTCAGGAAGGTCAGCGGCAGGAAGATCACCGAGACCACCGACAGGGTCAGCATGATCTCGTTGGTCCGTTCGGTCGCCGCAAGGCTGATCTCCTCCGCCACCAACTGCGCGCGCTGGCGCAGCGCGTCCAGATCGGCGGCGATGCGGCGGAAGGCCTCGGCCTCCTCGCGCAGCGCGCCGGCGCCGGTCAGCCAGCCCGGTGCGGCGCGCGACAGACCGTCCAGCGCCAGCGCCTGCGGCGCGATGAAGCGGTGCAGCAGGATCGCGTCCTGCCTCAGCGCCGACAATACCCGGCGCTCGGCCAGGCCCAGGCGGCGAACCGGTGCCGCGACCAGCGACTCCATGTCCGAGACCCGGTCCTCCAGCTGGTCCAGCACCGGTTCGGCCGAAGCGCGCAACGACTCGACCAGCGCCAGCACGAAGGCGTCAGGGCTGGCGGGCGCCTTTCCGTCGTGGAAGGCGGCGATCATGGTGTCGGTCTGCGACAGCCGCCGGATCTCGGTCGAGACGATCCGCCCGGGCGTGATCCACAGCCTCAGCGAGATCATGTCCTCGGGATCGGCGCCCGGCACCAGGTTGATCCCGCGCAGGATCAACAGCGTGCCGCTGTCGACCTGCGCGGCGCGGGGGAGGGTATCCTGTTCCAGCAGCGCCCAGGCGACGGCATCCGGTACCTCCGGATCGGCCAGCAGTGCCGCCTCGGTCTCGGGCGAGCGCCGCATATGCACCCAGCGCCAGCCGTCCGGGCCGGTGCCTTCGAAAAGGATGTGCTCGGCCATCGCCGCCTCCGCCGCGCCGGCGCCATCGCCGGCGGCCTGACAGACTGTGGACCCGGATCGGGGCCGGTTCAAGCCGTCACGCGCGTTCCTCCAGCGCCGCGTCCAGCGCCGCGTCGGCATGGATCAGCGTCGTGTCGAACACCGGCGCGGCGACGTTTCCCTGGTTCAGCAGCATTCCCACCTCGGTGCATCCCAGGATCAGGCAGTCGGCGCCGCGCGCGATCAGCCGGGCGGCGATGGCTTCGTAGGCCGCACGGCTCTCGGGCCGGACGATGCCTCGGCAGAGCTCGCCATAAATGATATCATGTGTCACGGCGCGGTCCGCGGCCTCCGGGATCACCGGGTCCAGCCCGGCGGCCCTCAGCGCACCGGTGTAGAAATCCTGCTCCATGGTATAGGCGGTCGCCATCAGCCCCGGACGCCGGTGGCCCGCGCGCAAGATCGATGCGGCGGTCGCCTCGGCGATGTGGATCAGCGGTATGCGGGTGGCCTGGCGCACCGCATCGGCAACCTTGTGCATGGTGTTCGTGGCGATGATCAGCAGTTCCGCCCCGGCACGCTCCAGCGCCACGCCGATCCGCGCCAGTTCCGCCCCGGCCCGGTCCCAGTCGCCCCGCGCCTGCAGCCGCTCGATCCGCTCGAAATCCACCGACCAGATCACGCATTCCGCCGAATGCAGCCCGCCCAGCCGCGCCCGCGCCCCGTCGTTCAGCCGCGCGTAATAGAGTGCGGTCGACTCGCAGCTCATGCCGCCGATGATGCCGATGGTCTTCACGCGCTCCTCCATTCCACGAAACGCCCGTGCCAGTCGGCGCGCCCGATCACTCGGGTCTCGTCCCCCGGCCACAGGGTAAGGGATAACGGCGCCGTCCGCTGGTCGCCATCCGATTCGAGCCGCAGCCAGGCCAGCGGCGTCTCCGGGCCGGCGCTTGCGCCGGCCGACTGCATCGCGGCGGAGATCCGGCGCTGCGTCTCCTCGGGCAGATACTGCCACATGATCGAATGCATCAGCACCCGCGCGATTCCCGGCGGCGGCGCTTCAGCCAGCCGGGCCTCGACCCAATTCGCCGCGTCGGCGCGCGTCACCGCCGGGCCATGCGCCGCCGCATGGGCCAGCGCCGCCCCGGCCCGGGCCAGGCGCTCGGGCTGGTCGGGCCAGATATAGCTCAGCATTCGTTCACGCTGGTCCGGATCGCCCGGGTCGACCGGTGCGATGTCCGATCCCGTGCGCCCCGCCACCCGCAACGCCGCACCCAGCGGCGGCGCGTCCCCCCGCCAGTCGCTGGCGATCCGCACCCCTGCACCCTCTGCGCCCCAGTGCCGCGCGTTCCCCAGATCGTAGCGGTAGCAATCCGCGTGCAGGTTCAGCCCGGCGCTGGAGCCGATCTCCATCAGCGCCAATGGCATCCCGGTCCGCGCAGCGATCGTCAGCAGGCCCCCCAGCAGCACGCCCGAGCGCGCCACCTCGTTGGTCTGCGGCGCGCTGTCGAGCCACGCCACCGGCACCGCCCCGCCCAGCGCCCCGCCCAGCGCCCGGTCCAGCGCCGCGCCCATGTCGCCCGTCGGCGGATACAGCGCCGCCAGCTCCGGCACC
>DATHZU010000439.1:0-2349 GCA_035458445.1 Thermohalobaculum sp.
CTGCTGACCGGTGCGGCGCAGTACGTCGACGACCTGGTACCGGCGGGGTCGCTGGTGATGCATGTGGTACGTTCGCCGCACGCGCATGCCGAGATTGCCACCGTTTCGACCGTCGAAGCGGCGGCGGTTGACGGCGTCCTGGGGGTCTTCACAGCAGCTGATCTGGCTGCGGACGGGCTGGGCCCATTGCCCTGCAACCTGGTCTTCAACACCGGCGGCAGGCCCTACGTGCCGCCTCGCCCGGTTCTCGCTGCGGGCCGTGTTCGCCATGTCGGCGACCCGGTCGCGTTCGTGGTCGCCGAGAGCCGCCAGGCGGCGGTCGAGGCTGCAGAACTGGTCGACGTCGACTACGAAACGCTCGCAGCGATCGTCGGTCCCGAGGCCGCAATCCGCGAGGGCGCCACGCAAATCTGGGCAGGGGCGCCCGGCAACCGGGCATTCCGGTTCCGCAAGGGCGATTTCGATGCGACCGAGGCAGCGCTCCATGCTGCCGATCATGTTGTCACGCTTGACCTGGTGAACAACCGGCTTTGTCCGGCGCCGGTCGAAGCGCGCTGCGCATTCGCGACCTGGGATGCTGCATCGGACAGCTACGAACTGGTTGCCAGCGCGTCATCCGTGCACAAGATCCGGAACGAACTCGCGGCGGGCGTGCTCGGCATACCGCCGGATCGCCTGCGCGTTCGCGCGCCCGAGGTCGGCGGCGGGTTCGGGGCCAAGAACATCCCCTACCCGGAATATGCCATGCTGCTCTGGGCGGCGCGGCGCTTCGGGCATCCCGTCCACTGGAGTGCCGAGCGGATCGAGGATTTCGCCGCCGCAGCTCATGGCCGCGCCAATGTGACGACGGCGCGCCTCGGCCTCGGCCGCGAGGGCCGGTTTCTTGCCTTGCAGGTGGAAACGCTGGCGGATCTCGGAGCCTATGTATCGTCCAACGGGCCGGGCAGCGCGACCAATGCCCCATCGACCGCCATGGGCGGTCTCTACGACATCCCCGCGATATCGATGGAGGTGACCGGCGTCTTCACGAACACGACGCCGGTCGATGCCTATCGCGGCGCCGGAAAGCCGGAGGCGAACTACATCATCGAGCGCCTGATCGATGTCGCGGCGGCGGATCTGGGAATGGACCGGATCGATCTGCGCCGGCGCAACCTGATAGCGGCCTTCCCGTACCGCACGGCGCTGGGCCAGAAGATCGATTCCGGGGACTTTCGCGGCAATCTCGACCATGCGATCGAGGCTGCCGATCTGGTTGCCGCGGAGGCCCGCACGGCGGAGGCCCGCGCCCGTGGCATGCTCAGGGGCATCGGCATCGGCTGTTTCCTGGAGACCGCCCGCGGCCAGCCAGGGGAAGAGGCGTGGGTCCGCTTCGCGGCGGACGGAAAGATCGAGCTGGCGCTCGGCACCCATTCGATCGGGCAGGGCCACGAGACCAGTTTCGTGCAGCTGGCCGCCGAGCAGCTGAGCCTGCCGCTCGAGGCGTTCCGCCTGGTCCAGGGCGACACGGCCACGGTGCCGCGCGGCGGCGGCCACGGGGGCGCGCGCTCGCTCCATATGGGCGGAACGGCGCTGGTGCTCGCGATCGAGGACGTGCTTGCAAGGGCGAAGCCGACCGCGGCGCGGCTGCTGCAACTGCCGGTCGACGGGGTCGTCTATTCCGAGGGTGCCTTCCGGCCGCGGCACGGCGAAGGGCCGGCGGTCGGTCTTCCTGCGGTCGCTCGGGCGTGCCGGGATGTGCCGGGCGCGGGGCCCCTGGAGGGACATGGCGACAACCGCTCGGACATCTTCACCTATCCGAACGGCTGTCACGTGGCCGAAGTGGAGATCGACCCTGCCACCGGCCGCGTGACCCTGGAGCGGTACCTGGACGTCGACGACTACGGCACGCTGGTCAATCCGCTTCTGACCGAGGGACAGGTCCAAGGCGGCCTGGCTCAGGGCATTGGCCAGGCGTTGATGGAGGGCGTCGCCTACGACGCCGGCTCCGGACAATTGCTCTCGGCGAGCTTCATGGACTACGCCCTGCCGCGCGCTGACGATCTGCCCGCCTTCGACATCCGCTTCGTCGAGATTCCGACGGCTGCCAATCCGATCGGCTCCAAGGGCGCGGGGCAGGCAGGCGCCATCGGCGCGCCGCAAACGGTGATGAACGCGGTGATGGATGCGCTCGCTCCCCTCGGTATCCGGCATCTCGATATGCCGGCGACACCGGCGCGTGTGTTCGTAGCTACTGGTTAGTATTACTTACTTCATCTTCTTCTTCACACACTACATCCTTTGTGAGTGTGTTTAGCCGCTCACGAAGTGCAGCTATCTGATTCTGTACTGCTTCCCATCTTGGTTTCT
>DATHZU010000440.1:0-7024 GCA_035458445.1 Thermohalobaculum sp.
TGGAGGTCAATCTCGAGGCCTCGGAGAACGCCGCTTTCTTCGACGCCCGCATTCTGGGCCCGGCCGGCGAGACCGTGCCGCGCTGGGTCGAGGGGTTGCTGGGCGCGTAGCCCGGAAATGCAAACGGCGCGGGGCAGGGCCCGCGCCGGTCATTCCGCCCGGATCGGAAGGATCAGCCGGCCAGCGCGGCCTGCACGTCCTTCTTGACCTTCAGCGCATGGGCCGAGAGATCGCCGTCGGCGGCCTTCAGCAGGAAGGCGTCCAGCCCGCCGCGATGGTCGACCGTGCGCAGCGCCGAGGCGGCGATGCGGAACTTGAACGAGCGGCCCAGCGCATCGCTCTGCAGCGTCACGTCGTTCAGGTTCGGCAGGTAACGCCGGCGGGTCTTGATGTTCGAGTGGCTGACCCGGTTGCCGGTCAGCACGCCTTTTCCGGTCAGTTCGCAGCGGCGCGACATGGGTATCTTCCTTCTTCGGTCCGGTCCGCCTGCGG
The DNA here is from genome assembly GCA_035458445.1 of Thermohalobaculum sp. GTDB lineage: Bacteria > Pseudomonadota > Alphaproteobacteria > Rhodobacterales > Rhodobacteraceae > Thermohalobaculum. Next base: position 493 of record DATHZU010000440.1, read on the forward strand.
GAGTCGCGGAACATGCCGCGCCCGGGCCCGCAGCCGGGGAAAATCGGGAGAGCGCTGTCTACGCGCTGGATCGGGGTTAGTCAAGCGCTCCTCATCCCGGATTCGCGCCCTTGAACAGTGCCAGCACCCGATCGGCGGCATCCTCGGGTGCCACCTCGCCGCTGGCCACCTGCGCCTCCAGTTCCGGCAGCAGCGCCGCCACCGCCGGATGGGCATAGAGCATCGCCACGACCCCATGCTCGACAGCGCTGCGCATCCAGCGCACTGCCTGTTCGGCCCGGTGGCGTGCGAACCAGCCCGACTCGCGGCGCCATTTGTCCAGCGCGCTGACCTTCTCCCAGACCTCTGTCAGGCCCTCGCCCTTCAGCGCCGAGGCGGTGATCGCCGCCGGGAACCCCTCCGGGTCGCGCTGGCGCTTGCGCATCAGCCGAAGCGCGCCGGCATAGTCCGACCGGGTCGCCTCGGCCACCGGCTTCAGCGCGCCGTCGGCCTTGTTGACCACCACCAGATCGGCGATCTCCATGATGCCGCGCTTGACGCCCTGCAGCTCGTCGCCCCCGGCCGGTGCCAGCAGCAGCACGAAGATGTCGGTCATCTCGGCGACCATGACCTCGGACTGGCCGACACCCACGGTCTCGACCAGCACCACGTCGAAACCCGCACTCTCCACCAGCCGGATCGCCTCGCGGGTGCGCCGCCCCACGCCGCCCAGCTCCGAGCGCGCGGGCGAGGGGCGGATGAAGGCATTGGCCGAGCGCGCCAGCCGCTCCATCCGGGTCTTGTCGCCCAGGATCGAGCCGCCCGAGCGCGCCGAGGACGGGTCCACCGCCAGCACCGCCACTTTCAGCCCCTGCTCGACCAGCATGCAGCCGAAGGCCTCGATGAAGGTCGACTTGCCCACGCCGGGCGTCCCGGAAAGGCCGATGCGGATCGCCCCGCCGCTGCCCGGCCCGATCCGCTGCAGCAACCGGCGGGTGGCGGCGCGGTGGTCGGGCCGCGTCGATTCCGCCAGCGTGATCGCCCGGGCCAGCGCGCGGCGCTCGCCCGCCGCGAGGCGCCGGGCCAGATCGTCGATTTCGGTCTCTCGCATGGCGCCTCCGCCTGTTGTATATTGAACAGACACCCCGCCCTTCTAGCGGCATTCCGGGGCAGGGTGCAAACCGGCGGCGAGGGAGCGGGATTGACTGCACGACGGACACTGCGACGGACACTGCGACGGACACTGGGCGGGCTTGTCGCGGCGATGGCCGTGGCGGCCGGGCTGGGGACAGCCGGCGAGGCCGGCCAGTCCACGCCGCCCCCCGATCTCGCCTCGGTCTATGACGTCTATTTCGGCGGCATCTGGGCCGGCGAGTTCACCGTCAACGCCGATTTCGACACCGACAGCTACCGCGCGGGCTTCGATTTCCGCACCACCGGGATCGTTGCCCGGCTGATCACGCTGGCCTACAGCGCCCGGGCCACCGGCCGGATCGGCCCCGCGGGCCTCACGCCGGCGCATTTCACCTATGACAGCCTCGAGGACGACGACCGGCGCCGGGTCGAGATGGCCTATGCCGACGGCACCCCCGGCATCCTGCGGGTCGAGCCGCCGTTCAAGGTCCGCCCCTGGAGCATCGAGGCCAGCGCCCAGACCGGCATCGCCGATCCGCTGAGCGCCGGGCTGACCGTCTTCGCTCCGGCGCCGGAGGGCGAGCTGTGCGACCGGAGCACCGAGATCTTCGACGGCCGGCGCCGCTATTCGATCCAGATCGGGCCGCCCGAGCACAAGGGCGGGCGCATCCGCTGCCCGGCGCTGTTCGTGCGTCTGGCGGGATACAAGCCGAAATGGATGGGCAAGCGCGCCCGCAACCCCTTCACGCTGGAATATGCCCGGCGCCCGGACGGTCTCTACCATCCGGCCAGGGTCTGGGCGCGCACCGAATACGGCACCACCGCGATCCTGCTGCGCGAATAGTCAGGGGTTCCACCCCGCCGTCCTCCATCGACCGGCCGGACCGGATCGCGTATTCAGCCTGCATGAAAGCCCCCGCGCCCCTTCCCATCGACGCCGTGCTGCCCCGGCTGCTGGCCGCGCTGGAGGCCGGGCCGAACGCCGTGCTGGCGGCGCCCCCCGGGGCCGGCAAGACAACCCGGGTGCCGCTGGCATTGCTGGACGCGCCCTGGGCCACAGCGCGCATCCTGATGCTCGAGCCCCGCCGCCTCGCCACCCGCGCGGCTGCCGAGCGCATGGCCGAAACGCTGGGCGAGGCGGTGGGCGGCACGGTGGGTTACCGCATCCGGGGCGAGGCCCGGGTCTCGAAATCCACCCGGATCGAGGTGGTGACCGAGGGCATCCTGACCCGGATGCTGCAGTCCGACCCGGAGCTGCCCGGCTATGCGGCGATCCTGTTCGACGAGATCCACGAACGCTCGATCCAGACCGACCTGGGCCTCGCCCTGGCTCTGGACGTGCAGGGGGCGCTGCGCCCCGGGCTGCGCCTGCTGGCGATGTCGGCGACGCTGGACACCGGCGCGGTTTCGCGGCTGATGGGCGGCGCGCCGGTGATCGAGAGCGAAGGCCGCATGTTCCCGGTCGAGACCCGCTGGCTCGACAAGCCCTGGAGCCGCCCCGGCCCGCGCGGCCCCCGCTTCGAGGATGCCGCCGCCGGCCTGGTCGCCCGGGCCCTGGCCGAAGGGCCGGGCGACGCGCTGGTGTTCCTGCCGGGCGCGGGCGAGATCAACCGGGTCGCCGCCGCATTGGCCCGCAGCGACCCGCAGGTTGCGGTCTGCCCGCTCTACGGCGCCATGCCCTTCGAGCGCCAGCGCGCGGCGCTGCGCCCCGATCCGGCGGGCCGCCGCCGGGCCGTGCTGGCGACCGCCATTGCCGAGACCTCGCTGACCGTCGAGGGCATCGGCATCGTGGTCGATTGCGGCCGGGCGCGCCGGGCGCGGGTGAACCCCGGCACAGGCATGTCGCGGCTGGTCACCGTCCCGGTCAGCCGGGCCGAGGCCGACCAGCGCCGCGGACGCGCCGGGCGGCTGGGGCCGGGGGTCTGCTACCGGATGTGGACCAAGGGCGAGGAGGGGGCGCTGCCCGCCTTCGCGCCGCCGGAGATCCTGGAGACCGATCTGGCGCCCCTGACGCTGGAGCTCGCGGCCTGGGGGGCGGGGGACCCGTCCGAGCTGGCCTTCCTCGATCCGCCCCCGGCCCCGGCGCTGGCCGAGGCGCGCAATCTGCTGGCGGCGCTGGGCGCGCTGGATGACGGGGGGCGGATCACCGCTCATGGCCGGGCCATGGCCGCCCGCCCGGTGCATCCGCGCCTGGCCCATATGATGCTGAGCGCCGAGGCCTCCGGCGAGGCCGCCGAGGCGGCGCTGATCGCCGCCCTGCTGGGCGACCGCGATCCGCTGCGCGCGCCCGGGCGCCCGCCCGCCGACCTGGCCCTGCGCCTAGAAGCGCTGGCCGATCCGAACCGCTTCGCCGCGCGGCATCCCTGGGATGCCGACCGGGGCGCGGTCGAGCGCATCCGCGCCGAGGGCCGACGCCTGCACCCCGCCCGGCCCGATCCCGCCCGCGCCGCGGCCCGGGCGGGCGCGCTGCTGTCGCTGGCCTATCCCGACCGGGTGGGCCTGCGCCGCCCCGGCGATGCGCCGCGGTTCCTGCTGTCCGGCGGGCGCGGGGCGGTGCTCGATGCCGCCGACCCGCTGGCCGCTCAGCGCCTGATCGTCGCCGCCGAGCTGGAGGATTCCGGGCGCGAGGCCACGATCCGGCTGGCCGCTGCTTTGGCCGAGGCCGACCTGCGCGCGCTGCATGGCGACCGGATCGTCTGGGTCGATACCGCCGAATGGTCGCCGCGCAGCCGCCAGGTCGAGGCCCGCAGCCGCGAGATGTTCGGCGCCATCGCGCTGGACGACCGGGTCTGGCGCGACGCGCCGCCCGAGGTGCTGGGCCGGGCGCTGGCTGAAGGAATCCGCGCGCTGGGGCTGCAGGCGCTCGACTGGCCGAAACCGGCGGTCAGCCTGCGCCAGCGCGTCGAATGGCTCCGCCGTCAGGGCGGGGCACTGGCGGCCCGGCTGCCGGACTGGTCGGATGCCGGGTTGCTGGCCAGCCTCGACGACTGGCTGACCCCGCATCTGGCAGGGATGCGCCGGATCGACGAGGCCGCCCGGCTGGACCTGACGCAAATCCTGCGCGCCGCGCTGGACTGGGAGACCGCCCGGGACATCGACCGCGCCGCACCGGCGCATTTCCAGACCCCGCTCGGCGACCGGGCCGCCATCGACTATTCCGGCGCGGCGCCGATGCTGTCGATCCGGGTGCAGGAACTGTTTGGCGTCACCGCCCACCCGTCGGTGGGCGAGCCCCCGGTACCCCTGGTGATCGAGCTTCTGTCCCCCGCCCGCCGCCCGGTGCAGACCACCCGCGACCTGCCCGGCTTCTGGGCCTCGTCCTATGCCGAGGTCCGCAAGGAGATGCGCGCCCGCTACCCGAAACACCCCTGGCCCGAGAATCCCGCCAGCGCCGAGGCGACGCGGCGGGCGAAGCCCAGGGGGTAATACCGAGGAGCATCGACGCCAGCCGATCCGCCGTGATCCCTCCCCGGCCCTCCCCTTGCAAGGGAGGGAGGCGAAATGGCTGATGTCGCGAGACAATCCCTCCCCCTGGAAGGGGGAGGTCAGGAGGGGGTCGGGGCGCGAGCCATGAATCGCCCTCACTGGCCGCTTGTATAAGGCGAAGCCGTCGCCACCCTGCGCAGCGCAGTCCCCTCCCCCCGCTGGGGGGAGGGTTAGGGAGGGGGCGGAGGGGAGGTTGAGCGAGAGGGCAACGAGACCCTCACCCCAACGCCCGCGCGAACCGCGCGATGCGGCCGATCGCCTCGACCAGCTCGGCCTCGGGCACCGTCAGCGCCACCCGCACATGGCCCGCTGCCGCCCGGCCGAAGCTCTCGCCCGGCATCACCGTGATGCGCTCCGCGTCGAGCAGGCGGTTGGCGAATTCGGCGCCGTCCAGCCCGGTCTCGCGGATATCCAGCATCAGGTACATGCCCCCCTGCGGCGGCACCGCCCGGATGCCCCGGCCGTTGCCCACCGCCTCGACGGCGGCCTGGGCGCGGCAGCGATAGCGCGCGGCGATCCCGGTCTCGATGGCATCGCCATCGTTCAGGGCATGGGCGGCGGCGTCCTGGATGAAGGGCGGGATGCCATAGGTGGTGGTGTTGGCAAGATCGCCCATGCGCGCCACCGCCTCGGCCGGGCCCAGCACCCAGCCCAGCCGCGAGCCGGTCATCGCGTGGCTCTTCGACATCGAGCCGATCACCAGCGTGCGCCCGGCCATGCCGGGCAGGTCGCGCGGGCTCAGATGCGTGCCCTGATGGACCTGGGTGTCGTAGAGCTCGTCCGAGATCAGCCACAGATCGCGGCTCTGGCAGAGCGCCGCCAGCGCCTCCAGCCGGTCGGCAGTGTAGACCGCGCCGGTGGGGTTGTTCGGGGTGTTGATCAGGATTGCCCTGGTGTCCGGCGCCAGCGCCCGCTCGATCGCCGCGATGTCGGGCTGGAACCCCTGGTCCGCCGGGGTCTCGACCAGGATCGGGCGCCCGGAGGCGGCGCGAACGGTCTGCGCGAAGGTGGCATAGAATGGGTCCAGCACCACGCAGGACTGGCCGGGGTCGAGGGCGGTCATCATCGCGGCGAAGATCGCCGCCTGCCCGCCCGGCATCACCACGACGTTCCCCCGCTCCGCCGCAACGCGGCAGCGCCCGGAGACCCGCCGGGCGATGGCGTCGCGCAGCGCGTCCGTCCCCATGACGCTGGAGTAGCCGAGGTTCCCCGCATCCATGCTGGCCTTCATCGACTGCAGGATGGCGGCGTCGGTCTTGATGTCATGGTCGCCCACCGACAGCATCACCACCGGCTGGCCCCCGGCCTTCATCGCCCGGCCGCGGTAATGGATCGACCAGCCGTCGTCGCCGCCCCCGACGATGGCGTTGATGCGTTTGGATACGGCCATGGCTGAGCCCCTGCACGAAGAAGGACCGCCCGGCCCGGGCGGCCCCGATTTCCGATGTCGCTATCCGCGCCCTATCAGGGCGGGCGCCGCGGGCGCAACCCCCCGGCGCCAGGGCGCGCCGGTCAGTTGCCCAGCGGCAGCGGCACGAAGCGCACGTCGGCGCCGCTCTGGATCAGCAGCAGCACCGATTCGCGGCCCGCCGCGACGGCCGCCTCGATCCCCGCCTGCACCTCGGCCGGCGTCGTCACCGGCTCCTGGCCAACCTCGACGATCACGTCGCCGGGGCTGATGCCCTTCTCGGCGGCACCGCTGCCGGCGGCGACGGCCGTCACCAGCACGCCGGTGACGTCCTCGGCGAGGCCGAACTGGCTGCGCCCCTCGTCGGTCAGCGGCGCCAGCGTCAGGCCCAGCCCGGCCAGCTCGGTGCCGGCCTCGGCCGCAGGCTGCGCCGCGGCCGCCTCGGTTTCGTTCAACAGGCCGATGGTGACCTTCAGGGTCTGGGTCTTGCCCTTGCGGAACACAACGACCCGCACGACCTTGTCG
>DATHZU010000441.1:0-4749 GCA_035458445.1 Thermohalobaculum sp.
ACCCGGCGGGCGGCGCCATGGGCCAGGATCGGCACATGGGCCACCATCTCGTGATAGATGAACTCGTCGCCCTCGGTGACCTGCACCACGCCGTCCAGCGTCAGCACGCGGCCATAGGTCGGGTTCTCGAACACCCGCAACCGCTGGTGCTCGGTCTCGCTGTCATAGAGCACGCGAATCTCGCGCAGCGCCTGGGCGCGGTCGTCATACAGGTTCTCGACGGTCCAGCCGGGGATCTGGGGGTGGGTCATTGCGGGCTCTCCCCTGTCTTCGGTAGTGCAAATGAAAGCGGCGCGAAGCGTAACCGCGCTCCGCGCCGCAATTCCAGTCCTGCGATCGGGCTCAGGCGCCGGCGGCCTCGACCAGCCCCTCGCCGCGCAGCAGTTCCTTCACCCGGACGTCCCCGGCCTTGAAGGCATCGCGCAGCACGTCGACGGCCTTCCAGGGCTGGGCCTCGCCGCACATGAAGACGTCGAAGGCGCCATAGCCGATCTCGGGCCAGGTGTGGACCGAGATGTGGCTCTCGGCCAGCACGGCCACGCCGCTCACGCCCTGGGGCGAGAACTTGTGGGTGTGGATGTGCAACAGCGTCGCGCCGCAGGTCTCGACGCAGTCGCGGAACGCGCGCTGGATGCGGGCCTCGTCATCCAGACCCTCGCCCTCGACCACCTCGATGATCAGATGCGTGCCGGCAAAGACCTTGCCGTCACGGCGGATGAAGTGATCGTCGCGGGATTCGTCCAGAACGTCCCGATCCGAAACAACGGTCAGATGACCGCGGTGAACAACCGTGTCTTCCTCATGGGTGGTGCCTGTCCCCAGGTCCATCCCCAGTTGGAAGAGGTGTGCCTGGCTCATGGCATCGCCTCCCCTACCAGCAGATTGGTCCCAGTAGTCCCTTAGCGCCCCCCCGTGAGGAAACGGGGTTGGGATCGGTGTCACTGTGGAGGGGGGAGATACAGATTCGCCGCCCCGCGCGCAAGTGGCGAACGGACGCACCGGAAAAAAATACTTTCACCACAAAACTGCCCGCTCGGCGCCGTCATGGCCGGATAGATTCTTCAATACGTCGATCCGGTGCGGCCGCGTCCGGTCCGGCGGGGCCCGAAGGGCGCTGCCAACCGAGGACCGGGCGCAAACCCCCGAGTTCACGGCCATTCCGCCGGATCGAGGTGCCTTGCGTTTCCGGGCGTGTGTGTGCCCGGGCCTGTTCTGCGCCCCGGCGGCCTGCCCCGATTTCCGCCGCCGGGGCGCGCGTATTTCTCGCACCGGGGCCCGGCCCGGCGTCTCAGTGCCGGAAGTGCCGCTGGCCCGTGAACACCATCGCCAGCCCCGCCGCGTCGGCCGCGGCGATGACCTCGGCGTCGCGCATCGAGCCGCCCGGCTGGATCACCGCGGTCGCGCCCGCCTCGGCCGCCGTCAGCAAGCCGTCGGGGAAAGGGAAGAAGGCATCGGAAGCCACCACCGACCCGTTCACCGTGGGTTCGGCCAGCCCCAGCGCCTCGGCCATGTCGGCGGATTTGCGGGCGGCGATCCGGGTGGAATCGACGCGGCTCATCTGGCCGGCGCCGATACCGACGGTGGCGCCGCCCTTGGCATAGACGATGGCGTTGGATTTCACGTGCTTCGCGACGGTCCAGGCAAACAGCAGGTCGGCCATCTCCGCCGCCGAGGGCGCCCGCCGGGTCACCACCTTCAGGTCGGCGGCGGTGACGTTGGCAGTGTCGTGATCCTGCACCAGCAGGCCACCCGCCACCTGCCGCCAGGCGAGACGCGGGGCCTTCGGGTCCGGCAGCGCGCCGGTGACCAGCAGGCGCAGGTTCTTCTTCGCGGCAAAGACGGCGCGGGCGGCCTCGTCGGCCTCGGGCGCGATCACCACCTCGGTGAAGATCTCGGCGATCCGCTCGGCCGTCGGGCCGTCGAGCATCCCGTTCAGCGCCACGATGCCGCCGAAGGCCGAGACCCGGTCGCAGTCATAGGCCTTGCCATAGGCATCCAGCAGCGAGGCGCCCGGTGAAGAAAGCCTGGCCACGCCGCAGGGGTTGGCGTGCTTGATGATCGCCACCGCCGGGCCGTCCTTGGGGTCGAACTCGGCGACCAGCTCGAAGGCGGCGTCGGTGTCGTTGATGTTGTTGTAGCTCAGCTCCTTGCCCTGGAGCTGTGTGGCGCTGGCCACGCCCGGACGGCCGGAGCCGTCGGTGTAGAAAGCCGCCCGCTGGTGCGGGTTCTCGCCATAACGCAGACCCTGTGCCAGGGTTCCGGCGAAGGCGCGGCGGCGCGGCGTCTCCTCGCGGACGGCGCCGGCCATCCAGGCCGAGACCGCCGCGTCATAGGCGGCGGTTCGGGCATAGGCGGCCGCCGCCAGCCGCTTGCGGGTGGCGAGAGACGTGCCGCCGCTGGCGGCGATCTCGGCCATGACCCCGGGGTAGTCGGCGGCATCGACCACCACGGCCACGTCGGCGTGGTTCTTGGCGGCGGCGCGGATCATCGCCGGGCCGCCGATATCGATGTTCTCGACGCAGTCGTCATAGCCGGCGCCACGCGCCACGGTCGCCTCGAAGGGGTAGAGATTGACCACCAGCAGGTCGATGGGCGCGATGCCATGTTCCGCCATCGCTGCCTGATGCTCGGGGTTTCCGCGCATCGCCAGCAGACCGCCATGCACCATCGGGTGCAGGGTCTTGACCCGGCCGTCCATCATCTCGGGGAAGTTGGTCAACTCGGCCACGTCGCGCACCGTCAACCCCGCCGCGCGCAGCGCCCTGGCGGTGCCGCCGGTCGAGACCAGCTCGACTCCGGCATCGGCCAGGCAGCGCCCCAGTTCCTCGAGTCCGGTCTTGTCGGAGACGGAGATCAGGGCGCGGCGGACGGGGGTCGTGTCGGTCATTGCGGGCCTCGGCTGGACAGGGTCGGGATCGCCGTCCCGATAGCCCGGATCGCCGCGGATTGGAACGCCCCGTTTCGTCGCGGTGTCAGGATTTCAACTGGAACCGCGCCGCGAAGAAGCCGTCGAGCCCGCCGAGCTCGGGCCAGAAATCCGGGCGCGTGCGCAGGTCGCCTTCGGGGGTCACGAACTTGGCCGGAATCTCGGCCTCGCCGGGCGCCAGCGGCAGGCGGCTGAATTCCGGATGGCGCTCGAGAAATGCGGCGGCCTGATCCTCGCCCTCGGCCTTGAACAGAGAGCAGGTGCAAAACACCAGGATCCCGCCCGGCACCAGCCATCCGGCGGCACGGTCCAGCAGGCGCGTCTGAAGTGCGGTCAGGGCCTCGATGTCGATCTCGCCCTGCCGGTGCGGCAGGTCCGGATGGCGCCGGATGGTGCCGGTTGCCGAGCAGGGTGCATCGAGCAGGATCACGTCGAAGGGCGCCTCCGGGTTCCATTCCAGCGCATCGGCCGCCAGCGTGACGGCGGAAAGGCCGGTGCGGGCCAGGTTCTCGGCCAGCCGCTCGAGCCGCTTGGGAGAACGGTCGAGCGCGGTCACCACGGCGCCCATGGCAGCCAGCTGCAGGGTCTTGCCGCCGGGGGCGGCGCAGATATCCAGGATGCGCTTGCCGCGCGGTTCCGGAATCAGCCGGGCGGGCAGCGCGGCGGCGGCATCCTGCACCCACCAGGCGCCGCTGCCGAAGCCCGGCAGGGTGGTGAGCTGCGGCTGGTCGGCAAGCCTGAAGGTGCCGGTCGGCAGCAGCGCGGCCCCGAGCTCCTCGGCCGCCGGTCCCGAACCGTCGCGCAGCGTGAGGTCGTGGCGCGGCGGGGTCAAATGAGCCCGGGCGATGGCGCGGGCGACGCCGTTGCCCCAGTCGGCGGTCAGGCGCTTGGCCAGCCAGCCCGGCAGGTTCAGCCGGGCCGGGTTCTGCTGGGCGAGGATCTCCGGCCCTTCGTCGGCCAGCCGCCGTCCGACCGCATTCGTCAGCCCGGAGAAACGCGAGGTTCCACGGCCGTACTTGACCAGCCGCACCCCCAGATCGACCGCCGCATGCGGGGCGGTTCCGGCGAACAGCAACTCGGCGGCCATCAGCCGCAGGGCATGGCTGACCGGCGGCTTGGGCATGCGCTGGACATAGGGCTTCAGCGCGGCATCGATCTGCCCGAGGCGGCGCAGCGTCAGTTCGGCCAGCGACCGGGCCTCGGCGCGCTCGGCCCCGTCGGCCTCGATCCCGGCTTCCTCCAGCAGGGATTCGTTGAGCATCTCGCCACGGTCCAGAACGGCCCCGATCAGCGCCAGCGCACCCTGCCGGGCCGCAAGACCCGGTACCCCGCCGCCGCTGTAACCGATGCCGGTGTCGCGTGTCATCTATCCCTGGGCCCCTGACGCCGGGTCTGCGGCGCGCTCCACTGGCGCAGTTCGGCGTCGCGCCAGCCCGACAGCTCGCCGGTCCGGCGTGACTCGACGGCCTGCGCCCTCAGCGCCGCGATCCGGCTGTCCGTGCTGGGATGGGTGGCGAAGAGATTGTCCATACGGCGTCCCGACAAGGGGTTTACGATAAACATGTGCGCGCTCGCCGGATGCGTCTCGGCGGTCTCCATCTCGGGGCGCCGCCCATCGCCTGCGATCCGCTCGAGCGCCGAGGCCAACCAAAGAGGGTTACCACAAATCTCACCTCCGAGGCGATCCGCAGAGTATTCGCGGGTCCGACTTATCATCATCTGGATCAGCATAGCCGCCAGCGGCGCCAGGATCACGGCCAAAATGACGCCGATGAATCCCAGCGGCCCTCTGTCGCGGTTGCCGCCGAAGAAGAGGCCGAACT
>DATHZU010000442.1:0-5396 GCA_035458445.1 Thermohalobaculum sp.
TGCCATAGCTGGCGGCCATGTAGACCAGCACGCCGATGAACGCGATGATGGTGGCAATCTTGCCCGCGGCAATTGAATCGGCGCCGAGATCGGGGCCGACGGTACGTTCCTCCTCGACCGAGATCGAGGCCGGCAGCGCGCCGGATCGCAGCAGGATCGCCAGTTCGGTCGCGCTCTCGACGGTGAAGCTGCCCTCGATATAGCCGGACCCGCCCAGGATCGGGCTCTGGATGCGGGGCGCCGAGATCACCTCGTTGTCCAGCACGATGGCGAACAGCTGCCCCACGTTCGCTGCAGTGTAGGACCCGAAGATGCGCGCGCCCGCCGTGTCGAAGCGGAAATTCACGATCGGCAGGCCGTTCTCAGGATGGAACCCGGGCTGGCTGTCGACCAGGTTCTCTCCCGTCAATACCGGGCGCCGGTCCAGCAGGTAGCTGCTCTCGCCTTCGCGGTCTGGCACCAGCATCTGGCCCGGGCCGGCCGTTGCGGCCTGGTCGGCGACCCCCTCGACCTTGTGGAAGTTCAGCTTCGCCGTGCGTCCGATCAGCCCCAGCAATTCCTCGGCCGAGCCGATGCCAGGCACCTGGATCAGGATGCGATTGTCGCCCTGGCGCTGGATCGAGGGCTCGCGCGTGCCCGCCTCGTCGACGCGGCGGCGCACGATCTCCAGCGACTGCTGCATGGTCCGGTCGGTCAGCGCCGCGATGGCCGGAACGGTCATCTCCAGCCGGAATGTCTGGTCGCCGGCCTCCGTGATCGCCAGGTCGTCGCTGGATGGACCGGCGCCCATGCCGAATCCGCCGGACAGGAATCCGCCAACCGGTTTTGCCAGACCGCGCAGCACCTCGCCGGCGCGCGCCATGTCCTCGGCGTTGCTGATCCTGACGGCCACATGGTCGCTGGCCGCCCGCAGCCCGGTGAAGCGGCGGACACCCGCATTGACCAGCGCCTCGCGCACATCGGTGCGCAGCGTCTCCATATGCTCGGCGACGACCTCGCCGATCTGCACTTCCACCAGAAGATGCGCGCCGCCCCGCAGGTCCAGGCCCAGATTGACCACGTCGTCCGGCAGCCATGACGGCCACTGCGTCTGGGCCGCCCGCAACTCGGCCGGAACCTCCTTGCCCTGTGCCTCCAGCTTGGCGATCTCGATCGGGGCGCGGTTGTAGGCGTCGACCTGTTCGTAGAACATGTTCGGCATCGAATAGACGATGCCGAGCAGGCAGATGCCGACCACCAGAATCCGTTTCCAGAGAGGGAAGAACAGCATCGTGCCGCCTCATTTCTCGCGGCCGCCCGGGACCCGGGTCCCGGCGGTCCGCTGATCAGTTATTGTTGGCGGGCTCGGTCTTCGACATGACCAGGGTGATCGTCCTGCGGTCGAGCTTGACCTTCACGTCCTTGGCGATCTCGACCTCGATCTCCTCGGACTCGCCCACCTTGGTGACCTTGGCGATGATCCCGCCTGCCGTCAGAACCTGGTCGCCGCGGCGAACGTTCTGCACCATCAGGGCGTGCTCCTTGGCCTTCTTCTGCTGCGGCCGGATCAGCAGGAAGTAGAAGATCACGAAGATCAGGATCAAGGGGATCATCGACGAGGCGAAGCCCCCGACATCGCCGCCTCCGGCGGCCTGGGCATAAGCAGGCGTGACAAACATATGCGGTCCTTTTCTTCTGACGCGGACCTCTGTGGCCGCGGCGGGGCGAGCCCGGATCACGGGCATATAGCCGTTGCCCTAAGGCGAGGCAAGCGGAGGCGGCCGGGTTCGTCCGCTTCGTGGCCGGGCAGTGTTGCGCAAACAGCGCCCCGCCCTGTAGGCTCGCGTCAACCCGACGGAGCTTCACCCATGAAGATCGCCACCTTCAACATCAACGGCATCAAGGCCCGCCTGCCCGCCCTGCTGGAATGGCTGGCCGAGGCGCAGCCCGACGTTGCGCTGCTGCAGGAGATCAAGTCGGTCGACGAGAACTTCCCCCGGCTGGAAATCGAGGAGCTGGGCTACAACGTCGAAACCCACGGCCAGAAGAGCTTCAACGGTGTCGCCATCCTGTCGAAGCTGCCGCTCGAGGACGTGGCGCGCGGCCTGCCCGGCGACGACGGCGACGAACAGGCCCGCTGGATCGAGGCGACCGTGGCCGGGTCGAAGGGCGCGGTCCGGGTCTGCTGCCTCTACCTGCCGAACGGCAACCCGGCCCCGGGGCCGAAGTTCGACTACAAGCTGGCCTGGATGGAGCGGCTCGAGGCCCGCGCCCGCGCGCTGCTGGCGTCCGAGGAACCCGCGCTGATGGCCGGCGACTACAACGTGATCCCCCAGCCGCGCGACGCCGAGAACCCCGCGAACTGGGTCACCGACGCGCTGTTCCTGCCCGAGGGCCGCGCCGCCTTCCGCCGCATCGCCAATCTGGGCTTCCACGACGCGATCCGCGAGACCACCCAGGCGGACCACGTCTACAGCTTCTGGGACTACCAGCGCGGCGCGTGGGAGCGCAACGACGGCATCAGGATCGACCACCTGCTGCTGACCCCGCAAGCCGCCGACCGGCTGGCCGCCGCGGGCGTCGACAGCACCGTCCGGGGCCGCGAGAAACCCTCGGACCACGTCCCGGTCTGGGTCGATCTGGATATATAGAACGCGAAGCGCCCCCCTGGAATCGGCCCATCCTAACCGTCATCCCCGCGAAGGCGGGGATCTCTCGACGCTCAACTGCGAGATTCCCGCTTTCGCGGGAATGACGGCCAAGCGTTCGAACCGTGTGAATCGAAACGCCAACCAAGCAAGCGCCTATCCCGGCCGTTGCGGCGCGACCGGCGCGCGGCGCGGCGCGGCGGCGGCGCCGGTTTCGGCAACCGCGAAGCGGGCACTGGGCCGCGGAGCGCTTTCCGGCGCCCGGCCGCCGCCGTTGCCTGTCCCGGCGACCAAGGCTCCCTGCCCAGACCGGCGGATCGGCGGGCCGAGACGGTCGAGGTCCAGCTGCGCGGCGATCTTCAACTCGTCCTGCACCTCGGGCAGCCCGTTGGCCTTGCGCAGCCGCGCGATCTGGGTGGCGACGAAGGCGAGCATGCCGTCATCGGCGGCTGGCCGGTCGTTGAACCCGCTGACGGTGACCAGCACCAACCGCTCGTTGATGTCGATGAACCCGCGCCAGAACCGCGGCGCGAAGATCTGCGACGCCTTTTCATCCTCCTCGATCAGCACATAGACCGCGCCGCCGGATCGCCGCGTGGCGACGATGTTCCCGACCGTGCCGTTCGTACCCCGCCCCAGCAAGGCCTTCCCAGATGGCGAGGTCAGCAGTTCCTCGAATTCATCGAGGGCCGCCGCTCCGCCGCTCAGTGCCGGCGCGCCCGAGATCGAGACGGTCAGGATGCCCGGGAAGGTGCGGGGCATCTCGATTTCGTTTCCCGAATCCGCCGTTGTGTCGGCAGCCCCGGTCGGCGGGCCGGCGAGGCAATCCGAGATCAGCATGAAAGCGCTCATCCGGGTCAGCTCGATCGCGTCACGATCGATGCAATAGCCATCCGGCGGCTCGACCGCGATATACTGCCCACGCGCCGAAAACACGACACGGTCCGGCTGTTCCGCGATGATCTCGAAGTTTCTTTCACCCGAGACACGCTCGATCTCGGCGTCGCGCCCGCTGAGGCCGGCCGTCTGGCAAGACGGCAGCAGCGAGGCGGCCAGGAGGAGGGCACCGGCCCTCCACATCTTCCTGTTCCGCTCCGCCCGGCGAGGTCGCATTTCCACCTCAGAGATCGGCGTAGATGTGGCGTTCTCCATTGCCGCCGGGATGGGTGACCGCGCCTTCCTTGGTCGAGCCGACCAGCTGCGCATATTTCCACAGCGCCCCCGAGCCGTAGATGGTCTCGCGCGGGCCGGCCCATTCCTTGCGCCGGTCACGCAGCTCCTTCGCGGTCAACTTGACCTTCAGGACACCCTTCTTGGCGTCGATATGGATGATGTCGCCGTTCTTCAGCAGCGCGATCGGGCCGCCGACCGCCGCCTCCGGCCCGACATGGCCGATGCAGAAGCCGCGCGTGGCCCCCGAGAACCGGCCGTCGGTGATCAGCGCCACCTTGCCGCCCATGCCCTGGCCGCTGAGCGCCGCGGTGGTCGCCAGCATCTCGCGCATGCCCGGGCCGCCTTTCGGCCCCTCGTTGCGGATGACCAGGACCTCGCCTTCCTTGTACTGGCGCTTCTGCACCGCCTCGAAGGCCTCCTCCTCGCTCTCGAACACCCGGGCGGGGCCCTCGAACTTCTGCTTCTTCATGCCCGCCACCTTCACGATGGCGCCCTCGGGGGCCAGGTTGCCCTTCAGGCCCACGACACCGCCGGTCGCGGTCAGGGGCGTCTCGACCGGATAGATCACGCGGCCGTCGGCGACGCCCTCGATCTCGGCCATGTTCTGGGCCACCGTCTTGCCGGTCGCGGTGATGCAGTCGCCGTGCAGCAGGCCGGCCTTCAGCAGCTCCTTCATCACCACCGGAATGCCGCCGACCTCGTAGAGGTCCTTCGCCACGTATTTCCCGCCCGGCTTCAGGTCGACGAAATAAGGCGTCGAGCGGAAGATCTCGCAGACGTCGAACAGGTCGAACTTGATCCCCGCCTCATGTGCGATGGCCGGCAGGTGCAGCCCGGCATTGGTCGAGCCGCCGGTGCAGGCCACCACGCGGGCGGCGTTCTGCAGCGATTTCAGGGTCACCACGTCGCGGGCGCGGATGCCCTGCGCCAGCAGGTTCATCACCGCCCGGCCCGAGGCCTCGGCATACTGGTCGCGGCTCTCGTAAGGCGCTGGAGCACCGGCGGAATTCGGCAGCGCCAGGCCGATGGCCTCGCTGACGCAAGCCATGGTGTTGGCGGTGAACTGGCCGCCGCAGGCGCCCGCCGAGGGGCAGGCCACGGCCTCCAGCTTGTGCAGCTCGCAGGTCGAGAGATTGCCCGCCTGATGCTGGCCGACCGCCTCGAACACGTCCTGCACCGTCACGTCGCGGCCCTCGAAGCGGCCGGGCAGGATCGACCCGCCATAGAGGAACACCGACGGCACGTTCAGCCGCACCATCGCCATCATCATGCCGGGCAGCGACTTGTCGCAGCCCGCCAGCCCCACGATGGCGTCATAGGCATGGCCGCGCATCGTCAGCTCGACCGTATCGGCGATGGCCTCGCGCGAGGCCAGCGACGACTTCATGCCCTCGTGGCCCATGGCGATGCCGTCGGTCACGGTGATGGTGGTGAATTCGCGCGGGGTGCCCCGCCCCTCCTTCACGCCCAGCTTGACCGCCTGGGCCTGGCGGTTCAGCGCGATGTTGCAGGGTGCGGCCTCGTTCCAGCAGGTGGCGACGCCGATGAAGGGCTGCGCGATCTCTTCCTCGGAGATTCCCATCGCATAGTAGTACG
>DATHZU010000443.1:0-2497 GCA_035458445.1 Thermohalobaculum sp.
GCCGCGAACCGTCGACGACGCCGAGCGGGCGAACGCGGCGCCACCCGTGCTCGAGTTCACCGTCGACGGCACGTTCGTGCAGGCGTGGGGGGGACCCTCCGAGGGGTACGACTGGCCGGCATCGGCGAGACGGAACCCGCCGTGATCGTGCAGGCCGCGTCGCCACAGGCCTCGGCAGTGATCGCTGGCAGCGGCAATGCCTGGACCCGGCTGATCGCCGAAGCCGGGCTCAGCGCGATGGCGGTGACCCAGTCAATGTTCTCGATCCGCGCGGCCCGGGCGTTGATGGCCTCGGGGCACGACTGCCATCTGATCAACTGCGCCTATCCGGACGTCACAAACTCGATGATCGCGGCGTTGGGGCTGCCGATAACCTGTGGCGTGGGAAACATTGCGATCCTCGCTGCGGTCTTCCCTGAGGCGCTGGGCATCGAGGATCCCTCGCGGATGAAACTTCTGGCGCATTACCAGACACTGACCCCCTACCGATACCCGGCCGCGGAGCGGGCCGGGCCGTTCCCGCGGATTTGGCTTGACGCCGCAGAGGTCGCTGACGCAGGCGCCGCGACCCGAAAGGCTCGGATCACCCGCGAACCGGCGATCGAGGTCTCGGGCGCAAGTGGCGTCCCGCTGATGTTGGCCATGGCGTCCGGGGGGACCTGGCAAGGGCATGTACCAGGTCCGGATGGGCGTCCGGGAGGCTATCCGGCCGCGTATCGGGAGGGCGCCCTCTCGCTCGAGCTGCCGCCCGGGTTGGGCGAACCGGAGGCGGTGTCCTGGAACGCCGCCTTCGAGCGGCGAAACGGGCTCTATGTCGATCAGAACGGGCGGGCGCATTATGCGGGGCGCCTTTTCGAGAAGCTGAAAGCCCATAGCCCCGAACTCGCCCAGGGATTCGCGGTGGCGGATATCGACGCGGTTTTCGCCGAGATGGAGCGCCTGCGCGCGAGGTTGATTGCGACGCCAGTGGGCGGGACGGGTTAGAGAGCCGCCTTAGCATTCCGGTCCCACAACCCGGCGAGGCCGCGCGGCAGGCGATGTTTCATGATCCGCTGGCTCGGCGTGCGGTCGAAGCGCTCCACCATCGTGAGATAGCGCGGGTTCTGGTACTCCGCCAACCGGGGCGTCAGCCAGGCAGAGAGATCGGCCGGGTCGATGGTTTCGCCGTCCTTGGGTTGCACGAACAGCGCGATCTCGTGCTCGCCGATCTCTGCCGGAACGGCGATCATCGCACAGTCGTCGACGCCAGGGTGCTGTGCCGCCACATGCTCGACCTCCCAGGCCGAGACGTTCTGGCCGCGCACACGGGCGCTGTCGGTCATCCGGCCGTGAAAATAGAGGTTCCCCTGGGCATCGAATGACCCGATGTCACCGGTGTGCAGATTGCCGTTGCGGATGGTCCGGGCCGTGGCCTCCGCGTTGTTCAAGTAGCCCGCCGTGATCGATCCAGGTTCGGTGGCCGAGACCACGATCTCGCCCCGCTCACCCGGGCGCACAGGGTTGCCGTCCGGGTCCAGCACCTCGTTCAGGTGCCAGGGCACCGACCGGCCGACCGAGCCGACCAGCCCCTGGTCATTGAACGACGAGACGCTGGAGGTCTCGGTCATGCCATAGGCCTCGCGGATCTCGATGCCGAAGCGCGCCTCGAAATCACGCCAGAGATGGGCCGGGCAACCGCCGCCGAAGCCGACCCGCGCGCCATGGGTGCGGTCGAGCGGCCCGGGCGGCTGCTTCAACAGGATCTGCAGGATGCCACCGAGGTAATGGATATGGCTGGCGCCGTACTCCTTCACCTCTTGCCAGAAGCCGCTGGCGCTGAACCGGTCGACCATGGCGAGCGTCGCGTCGCGGATCAGCGGCATCAGGATCATCTGCGCGCCGCCGATATGGTAGAGCGGCTCCCACATGTGGAACACCTCGCCGGGGCGGGGCCGGGTCAGGAGCGCGATGCTCTCGGCCGAGTACCAGAGCATGGCGTGGGTCACCAGCACCCCCTTCGGCTCGCCGGTGGTGCCTGAGGTGTACATGATGGCGAAGAGGTCTCCGGCGCCGGGGGGCGGGGCGTAGAAGGGCTCGGGCGTTGCCGCCGCCGCCAGGTCGCCCGCGGTGCCGGGGGCCCCGGCGCCGAACGTGTGGACCGGCGGGAGGGCGGGTGCGGCTTCCGAAATCACCGGCATCGGGTCCGGGTCGGCGACGATCATCTTTGGCGCCGAATGGGTCAGCACGAAGCCCAGATTGTCGCCCCGGGCCTGCACATTGACCGGCACCCAGACCGCGCCGAGCTTGGCGATCGCGAAGAGAAGCGCCACCACCTCGGGCCTGTTGCGCAGCATCAGCGCGAGACGGTCGCCGCGCGCGACCCCGTGGCGGCGGAGTGCCCAGGCCAGCGCATCCGAGCGGCGATCCATCGCCGCGAAGCTGATCGGTTCGCCGAGATGCCGCGCATAGAGACCGTCCGGGTCGGCCGCCGCCCGGCACCGCAGCAGGGGCACGAACC
>DATHZU010000444.1:0-5245 GCA_035458445.1 Thermohalobaculum sp.
GAACCCTCACCAGGGAATCCGGTGCCTGAGGGAGAGAGCCGATGACAGCCGACCTCTTGCAGGACATCGCGCGGAGCCTCGACGCAATCCTGAACGGCCCCGCCAAGGGCGGCGCCCGGCGCCACGGCTTCGTCCTGCTGACCTTCCCCTTCGACCGCCCCGAGGGCACGCGCGTCAACTATGTCAGCAACGCCAAGCGCGAAGATATCGTCGTGGCGCTCAAGGAAGTCGTGGCGCGCTTCGAGGGGCAGCCATTCAGGGAGGGCCGCGCCTGATGCCTAGCAATCTACCGCCCGGGTGTTCGTCGCCGGATGGCGCGATCGATCACGCCCTCGAAACGGCACTCGACACGCTCAACGCCAATACAGAGACGCCGGAAATCGCCGACGCTCTGAATTCTCTCTTGCCTGCGATCACGGCGATCTGGAACGCGGCCTATGAAGCCGGGCGTCGCGATGGAGACATGGAGGCCGCCCAGCGCTTGGATGGACGGGCCGCCCCATGACCGCCGGCCCCGAGCTGCTGACCTACGCCGCCGCCGCCCGGCTCCTGGACCCCACGGGCGCGCTCGGGGTCACGCCGCGCTCGATCCGCCGCCATGTGGACAAGGGCCGCCTGCTCAAGGTTAAATTGGGCCGCCGCCCGGCCGTGCTGAAACGCGAGGTCCTGGCGCTCATGGGAGGATCGCCATGCCGACCTACTACCCGCCCGGCACCCGCCGGGGCCATCCCGGCTACGTCGTGCGCGGCTGGATCGACGGCGAACAGCACGAGCTGCGCACAACGGCGTTTGCGAAAAAGGGTGAAGGCGGCGCTGAATCCTGGTGGGAGGATTACAAGCGGTCCTGGCGCGCCGCGCGTGGTGCCGTTCCCAGCCGGGCGACGGCGACCTTCGACGACGCCCTGACCCTCTACGCCCGCGGCCGCGACCTTGGCCGCCAAGAGGCCCGCTACCTCCGCCGCCTCGGCGCCCACTTCGCCGGCCGCGCGCTGGCCGGCCTGACGCTCGCCGACCTCCAGGCCGCCGCCCACGCCCTTTACCCGGGCTGCCTGCCGCAGACCAAGAACCGCCAGGCCATCCGCCCCGCGGCCGCCGTGCTCCACGCCGCCGCCAAGGCCGGGCTCGCCGACTGGCTCCGGGTCGAGACCCTGCCCGAGGTCGACCCCGAGCGCCCGCTGATCTACCCCGAGGAGCTGGAGCCCTTCCGCGCCGCCGCCCGGGCGCGCGGCGACCTGGCGCTCGAGGCCCTGCTGGCCACCTTCCAGCGCCAGGGCTGGCGGGTGACCGAGACGATCCGGATCGAGCGCGCGCGCATCGACTGGCGCCGCGGCCATGTCGAGCGCTGGGTGTCCAAGTCCAAGCGCTGGCGTCGCGCCGCCGTCGACCCGGCCGTGCTCGCCCTGTGGCGTCGCCTGCCCGCGCGACCCGACGGCCGGATCTTCCCCTACAAGGACCGCGACGCGGTGTACCGGGCGATCGACGGCCTGGGCCGCGGCCGCCGCTTCCGCCCGCACATGGCGCGCCGCGGATTCGCCACCGCGCTCAAGGACGAGGGCGCCGATATCGAGGACATCCGCCGCGCCGGCGGCTGGGAGGACCCGAAATCGGTCGCCGCCTACATCCGCGACGACCCCGCCCGCGACGCCCGGATCCTGGGCAAGATAGGGGCACGGATAGGGGCAAAGTGCAAAAAGAGGCGCAAGATCAGCGCCTAAGCCGCCCTTGGTAAGGGCGAGGTCGTAAGTTCGATTCTTACCGGCGGCACCGGATTTTCCCGCGAAAACCGCAGCTTATCCGCCGAACCGCAACATAGGCGGCCGGCGCGATCCGGCGCAACGAAGCGCGAACGCGCCCGCCGAACAGGGGCAAAACAGGGGCAAATCGTTCCCGCCGCGTTCCGCTTTTCGCGCGGTCCCGTTTGCCCCGGTGGCGGGCGCGCGGAAACGCCCCCGCGCAGGCGCCGCGGGGCGTGTTGGATGCGTATCTTGGGGGAGGATGGGGAAAGGGACCGGTGCGTGGCCGGGACGGCCACGGGCGGGGGCGTCAGGCGGCGGTCTTGCGCGTCGCAGGCCATGCCGGCCCACACCCCCGCCCGGCCGCCCATCAGCATACTGTCGCGGGGCGGTCGGGCGGGGGCGGGGGCCGGGGCCGTTTATCTCAGGCCGGCAGCCCCTCGAGCGGATCGCCGGCGAGGAACGCGCGCCACAGCGGCCAGTTTCCGCGATGCCGATAGGTATGCCAGTGGTCGCCGATGGCGCGGGGGTCGTCGCCGGCCAGGTCCCAGCCGCGGGCGCGGCCCCAGGCTTGAATCGCGGGCGCATCGGGTTCGATGTCGATCCAGTTGCGCGGCGCCGCCGCCCCCAGGCCGACCCGGCCGATGCAGGCGCGATACCCCAGGCCCGGCGAGCCCCGGGCGCCCAGCTTGTCGAGCACGTCGTCCTCGGGGACGACCACGTTGAGCACCCGGACGTGGGGAGCCCCGCCGGCCGCGGTCAGCGCCTGGGGAACATGGGCGGCGCCGTTGAGGATCAGCAGCCGGCGCAGGGGCAGCGCCGGGTCGGCGATGAGCGCCGCCAGGGCGACCCGGGAGCCGAGGGAATGGCACAGCAGGTCGACCGGGCCCGGCGCCGCCGCCAGGATCCGCGCCAGGACCGCGCCGGCCTCCGCCGCCAGGGCCCAGGCGTGGTGATAATGATGCACCTTGTGCGCGCGCCAGGCCCGCCACAGGGTCCGCGGCAGCTTGAGGCCGCCGGGGCAGGAGTACCAGCCGAAGGCGACCGTCGGACGCGCCAGAAGTCCGCGCCAGAACGGGAACAGGCGCTCATGCGGGTTGTCGCCATCCGGCGCCGCGGGATCGAAATGGAATCCATGGACCAGCACGACCGGGACGCCCCGGCCGGCCGGGAACAACACGCCGTAGGGCGGGACGAAGGGCGGCCCGGGCAGGCGGTCGCCCAGCATCCGGCGCAGGTCGAAGCCGCCGGCGCCGTACAGCAGCGAGACCCCGGGGTCGAGGATCATGGGCGGGTCAGTCGTCGGCGAGGAATTCGCCGATCTCGGCCTTGAGGTTTTTCAGGCGCGGCATTTGCGCCTCGAGCAGCGCCCGGGCCCGGGACCAATAGTCCTCCGCCGTCTCCATCTCGCCGGCGCGCTCGGCCTCGTCGGCGCGGCGCATGTAGGCGTCGTACTGGGCGCGGACGGCGTCGCGGATGTCCTGGCGATACTCCTGGCGGACCTGGACGTGCTCGCGCACGAACATCTGCCCCGCCGCCCCGGCCTCGCGCAGCGCCGCGCGCAGGTCGGCCAGGTCCGACGGCGCGCAGCCGCCGGGCGTCAGCAGCGCGACGGCGGCGAACGCGGCCTTAATCCAATTCAATCGGAACACGACAGTCTCCTTCCAGCACCTTGCCGCCGCGCGCCTCACAGTCCGCGACCGCTTGCGGGACATAACAGCGGTTATTGACCATCTCCCCGCCCAGGTCCGCGCAGCGTTCCGTGGGGCTTGGGGCCGCGATGGCGTCAAGAATCTCCACGGTGGTCTCCCAGTCCTGGGCCGTGCAGCCCGCCAGGGCGAGCAGGGCCAGGATCGCAGCGTCTCGAGCACGCATAACAAACTCCCAAAAAAAATAGGCGATCTGCCCATTTTTTCCCTTGACGAATATAGGCGTGACGCCTATATTCTAGTCATCAACACGGAGGAACGGAGCCATGATCGCTACCAGAGAGGCCACCCCCCAGGAGATCCTCGAAGATCGATCCATCGCCTTCAATATTAAGCGTGGATGGAAGATTTCTTATCGCCACTTCGTGCGGGAGTTGTACAACCCCAGGGCGCGGAACGGCGTGTCACACCGCCAGCACTCGCGTAGCAAGATTTACGTCATTGATGGTCACCCCCACGTCCGCTATCAGGGGGAGTTCGCAGAAATAACCGGCACCCACGTGACCTTCCCCTCCGGTCAGACATTCATCGGCGACCTGCGGATCAAATCTGAATATCTGACCTGACCACACCAGGGCGCCGTTGCGGCGGCGCCCGCGTGTGACCAGCCCAGCAAGAGGAGTAGGAACGATGAACCATCGAGACTTCCGCGATGCCCTCGCCCGCCTCGGCCTGCGCCAGGTCGAGCTGGCCCGGCTGATCGGCCACCTGGGCGGCGCCGCGCCCGACACCACCACCGTCAACCGTTGGGCGAAGGGTTCCCTGCCCGTGCCGGCGGCCGTCGCCGCAGTGCTTGCCTTATGGGAACTGCTCCCGGGCCACGCCCGCGGCCGCCTGCGCGCCGCCGCGGGGTTGCGTCCGCGCTAATCCCCGGCAACCAGCCGCAGCACGCCCTCCAGAAGCGCGAGCGCGCGGTCGACGCCGAGAATCGAGGCGGCGAGCACGACCACGATTCCGGCCGCCAGCATGACGGCGGTTCCCGCCGCGGCGTACAGGGCGATTTTCGATTTCATGGATCATGTCCTCCGCAGATTGCCGCCCGGGCGCGGCTGCTTGCCGTTGCGGTAGGGCACGCAAGCCACCTCCACGTCCCCGGGCCGGACCAGCCAGCCGTTCCATTCGCGGTCGACCAGGATGCGTCGCGCGCGCGGCTCCTCGATGGCGCGGCGCGCCTCGCAATAGGCTTCATCGGCCGGCGTCATGGCCGCGCCCGAAATGCGCCCGAAGATCAGCAGCACGAGCCAGAATTTGGTCATGTCAGGTCGCTCCTCCTTGCCTGCGCGCGGTTGGACCCGGTCAAGCGCGGCGGCACCTGTTGCTGCCGGTCGATGATCCGGTCGAGGGTCGTCGGCGCGGTGATCAGATGGCGGATGACCGCGCAGACCGAGGTCCGGCGCGTCCGCGCCACGTAGCGCAGGTCGTCGAACGTCTCGGGGCGCAGATCGACCGTGATCGCCGGGCCGCGGCGCGGGCGTTCGCGCATCAGGTCGCCCGCCGCAATGCGTCCTCGAGGGTGGCGGCCCTCCCCTCCAGCCGCTCCCAGCGCAGGCGCCCGGGCACCGAGCGGCATTTCCAGACATAGCCGCCGAAACGCGGCGCGGCGGCGTCCCAGAGCCCGGGGTGCCTGTTGTCGAGCACCAGCCAGCGGTGATGGGCCTCGATCGCCAAGACCATGTGCGGCTCGCCGGCGTAAGCGATCACCAGGCGCGCGGCGCGGCCCCAGCCGGCGGCGATCACCCGGCGGAATTTCTCCACCGCGTAGTCGTCGCAGTCGCCGGTCAAGATCAGGCGGCCGGTCAGCAC
>DATHZU010000445.1:0-9071 GCA_035458445.1 Thermohalobaculum sp.
AACCCCAATGAATGCGTGCTGTGCCTGCGCTGCCAGATGATCTACCACGACGCACACACCTGCACGGTCCTGAAGAACCGCGCCGCCCGCGCAAGCCGGGCCGGGGGGACGCCATGATGTTCAGCCGCAGACGATTCATGCTGGCCGCGGTGGCCGCCGGCACAATCGGCCGGGTGACGCCCAGCCGCTGGGAATGGCGCGGTTCGGCCATGGGCGCCGAGGCGCGGATCGTTCTCGACGCACCCCGAGACCAGGCCGAGGCCGCGCTGGCCGAGGTGGTGGCGGACATCGACCGCCTGGAGGAAATCTTCAGCCTGCACCGTCCGGGCTCGCAACTGTCGCGGCTGAATGCGGCCGGCCGGCTGGACGCACCGGCCCGCGACCTGCGCAATGCGCTTGCCTCCGCAAACCGCTGGGCCCGAGTCACCGAGGGCGCCTTCGATCCGGCCGTCCAGCCGCTGTGGCGGGCCTGGGCCGAGGGAGTCGAAGGCGCTGAGGAGGCCCTGACGCGGGTGCGCGGCGCGCGCATCGAGGTCACGCCGGCCGGGGTCAGCCTCTCTCCCGGCGCGGCGCTGACGCTGAACGGCATCGCCCAGGGCATCGTGGCCGACCGGGTGGCTGCGCTGCTCGACCGGCACGGCTTCGCCGCGCCGCTGATCGATACCGGCGAGATGCAGCTGCCGGGCCCCGAGCGGCGCCCGGTCGAGCTCCCCGAAGCCGGTGTGACGGTGCGGCTTGCCCGCACGGCCCTCGCCACCAGCGCCCCGTCGGCCCTGACCTTCGACCCCGCCGGGCGCCACCACCACCTGTTCGATCCGCGCACCGGCGACAGTCCCGGCTGGTGGCGCAGCGTCACCGTGATTGCCCCGACCGCCGCGCAGGCAGATGCGCTGTCGACCGCCTTCGCGGTCTCGCCGCCCGATCTGGTGGGCGACATCGCCGCCGGCCTGCCCGACATCGCGGTGTTCGCGACGCGCCGCGAGGGCGAGCGCGAGGTCTTCGGAACGGAGCGGCTGATACGCGAGAGTCTCGCATGACGCCCGGCATCGTCTTCAGCCAGGGGATGCGGGTCTTCTTCCTGTCGGCGGGGATCTATTCGGTCCTCGCCATGGGGGTCTGGGAGGGCTGGCTGGCCGGGGCGGCGATCACCGGAGAAGCGACCGCCCTGCCCTTCGCGCCACCGCCGGCAATGTGGCACGCGCACGAGATGGTGTTCGGCTATGCCTGCGCGGTGCTGGCCGGCTTCTTCCTGACGGCGGTCCCCGGCTGGACCGGCGAGAAATCCGCCCGCGCCGCGTTCCTGACGCTGCTCGCCGGGCTGTGGCTGGCGGGCCGGCTGGCGGTCTGGCTGTCGGGCGGGCTGCATCCGCTGCTGGTGGCGGGGCTGGATCTTGCCTTCCTGCCCGTCTTGGGCGGCAAGATCGCGCTGCAACTGATCCGGCGCCCGAAGCCGCAGAACCTGATGTTCATCGGACTGATCGCGCTGCTGTGGTCGGGGAACCTGGTCGTGCATCTGGACTGGACCGGCCTGGCGCCGGGCGCCGCGGGGACCGGGCTGCGCATGGGGTTGCTGACGATCTGCGCCACGATCGCAGTGATCGGCGGCCGGGTGATCCCCGCCTTCACCCGCAACGCCATGCTGCGCAGCGGCCGCGAGACCGGCCTGCCGGTCAGCCGCCGCCCGGCGGAAGTCCTGGGGATCGGCGCTGCGATTCTGCTGCCGGTGGCGTTGGGCCTTGGCCTGCCCGGCGGGGCCGTGGCGGTTGTCGCGCTGGCCGCAGGCGGCGCGCAGGCGGTGCGGCTGGCGGGGTGGCGCGGCGGCTGGGCGCGGGGCCAGCCGATCCTGTGGAGCCTGCACCTTGCCTTCGCGATGCTGACATTCGGCTATCTGGCGCTGGCCGCGTCTCAATTCGGCGTGACCGGCGAGGTCGGGGCGCTGCACGTACTGGGGATCGGCGCCATCGGCGGCATGACGCTGGCGATGATGACCCGCGCGGCGCTGGGCCACACCAACCGCCCGCTGGTGGTCGCCCGGCCCATTGCCATCGCCTACGGGATGATCGCACTGGCCGCGCTGCTGCGCTTCCTGGGCACCGAAGCCGGGCCAGGCTGGTACGAATGGTCGATTCTGATCTCGGGAGCCCTGTGGGTTGCGGGTTTTGCCGTCTTCACCGTGATTTATACGCCGATCCTCGCAGGTCCGCGACTTGACGACGCGGTTTGATGTCGGTCAATGCCAAACGCGATTCTCGCTGCGATGTTGGGTCTCAGAAACACTCGGGGCTTAACCTGGAGAACCGCCATGGACTACGAATCCCGCTTTGCCGAGGCTGTCGCAGGTGTACGCGACGAAGGTCGCTACCGCGTATTCGCGCATCTGGAACGTGACGCGGGGCGGTTCCCGCGCGCGAAAAACCACGGGCCGGGGCCGGACGAAGTGGTCGTCTGGTGTTCGAACGACTATCTCGGCCAGGGCTGCAATCCGACTGTGATCCAGGCCGGACGCCAGGCGCTTGCCAGAATGGGAGCGGGATCGGGCGGAACCCGGAATATCTCGGGGACCAACGATCTGCATGTGCGGCTCGAGCAGACGCTCGCAGGACTCCACGGCACGGAAGCGGCACTCCTGTTCACCTCGGGCTACGTCTCGAATTCTGCCACCCTGAAGACACTCGGGGAACTGTTTCCGGGCCTGGTGATCTTCTCCGACGCGCTGAACCACGCCTCGATGATCGAGGGCATCCGTCATTCGGGCGCAAAGAAGCGCATCTGGCGGCACAATGACGTGGCGCATCTGGAGGAGCTTCTTGCCGCGGAAGACCCCGAGGCGCCGAAGCTGATCGCCTTCGAGTCGGTCTATTCGATGGATGGCGACGTCTCGCCGATCCACGCGATCTGCGACCTGGCGGACAAGTACGGCGCGATGACCTATCTGGACGAGGTCCATGCGGTCGGCCTCTACGGCGCGCGTGGCGGCGGCATTTCCGAGCGCGACGGTGCCGCCAGCCGCCTGACCATCATCGAGGGCACGCTGGCAAAGGCCTTCGGCTGCATGGGCGGCTATATCGCCGCGTCGGCCGCCTGTGTCGACGCTATCCGCAGCTGCGCGGCCGGGTTCATCTTCACCACCTCGCAGGCGCCCGCGGTGACCGCGGCGGCGCTGGCCTCGGTGGAATACCTGATGGCACACCCCGAACTGCGCGACCGGCACCAGGAGCGGGCGGCGCGGCTGAAACGCAAGCTGCGGTGCGCCGGGCTGCCGGTGATGGCCTCCGAGACCCATATCGTGCCTGTTCAGGTGGGCGACCCGGTGCTGGCCAAGGCCGCCACCGACCGGCTGATGACAAAGCACGGCATCTATATCCAGCCAATCAACTACCCGACGGTGCCAAAGGGCACCGAAAGGTTGCGCATCACCCCCAGCCCGTTCCATAACGACGCACTAATGGACGAGCTGGTCGAAGCGCTGACCGAGACTTGGGAAGCGCTGGGGATTGGCGTCCGAAACGGAATTGCGGCGGAATAGGCGCTGCTCTACGTTGGACCTGATGCACAACCAAGGAGGAACGTTATGACGAGAAAGATGGCCACCGTTCTGGCTGTACTGGCAGCGACTGGCTTCGCCGGTGTCGCGAGCGCCGAGGGCGACGCCGACGCGGGCAAGAAGGTCTTCAACAAGTGCAAGGCGTGCCACATGGTCGGCGACGGCGCCAAGAACCGGGTCGGACCGATTCTGAACGGAATCGCCGGGGCTACGGCGGGCGCTGTGGCAGATTTCAAGTATTCCGACGCGATGATGGCAAAGGGCGCGGAGGGGCTGGTCTGGACCGACGAGAACCTCGCCGCCTATCTGGAGAAGCCCAAGGACTTCATTCCAGGCAACAAGATGACCTTCGCCGGATTGAAGAAGGAAGACGACCGGGCGAACGTCATCGCCTATCTGAAGACGTTCCCGTAACCGTCTGCCTGTAAACGAAATTATCACCCGGCGCTTGATTGGCGCCGGGTGATTTCTTGCACCGCGCCAACGCCGCAACCCGCAGTCCAGACCAAGTCTGCTTCATACCGGCGAGCGTTGCCCCTAATGCGGATGGTCGCCCAGCCTTGCGTGAAGGCGAGCGTCGTGGGTCTTGAAGTGATTGACGAACCACGCATCCACCCCCGCCGCCAGGCGCTCGGCCGCCTGCGCGCCCTCGGCGCGGTAGTCGTCCATGATATCGCGCAACTCGTCCAGCAGCCGCTCGTGGTCGGCCTTGTGCGCAGCGGCCTGGTCGTAGCGATGCTCGCGCATGAAGCGCTCCTCCAGTGCGAAATGGGCCGAAATGGCGCGGAACAGGTCGCCGAAGACCTGCTCGACATCGCCCGTCTCGGCGGCGCCCTCCAGCACTTGATGCAGCCGGTTCACCAGATCGATCAGCTCCTGGTGCTCGTGATCCACGGCCGCGACCCCGACGCTGTAGCTGTCTTTCCATTCCAGCGGGGCCATCGGATCCTCCGGTCTAGTTGAACACGAACTCGCCCGTTACCGGGCTGAAGTCGATCACGAAATTCTGCCCGGGAGCCAGCTCCACGTCGCGCACCGCCTGGTAGTCGAAGCCCTCGGCCCGCAACGTGTCGCGCAGCCGCACCGCGATCGAATGCGGGCCCGCAGGCAGGACGAATTTCTCGTAGACCCGCGACGGCCCGTCGCCGGAGAGGCCGCTGGGCGGCAGGTCCCGATGATAGACCCTGGCCCCGTCGATTACGAGCTCGACCGTCAGCGGCGCGCGCTTGCGGTCGCAGATCTCCTTGCGGCGCATGTTGGGCGGCAGCTTCGCAAGTTCGGCCTCGGTCAACTGGCGGCAGTTGCGGACGCCACCGTGGCTGAGGCTGAGCTTCAGCATCGCGCTGCCCTGGGGGACCGGGCTGTAGGAGGGCCAGGCCGACAGGGCGGCGGCGCCCGTGATCAGCGCCGCGACGGCAATCGTGCCGAGAATCAGCCGAAGGGTCCGGGTCATGACGAGGCCTCGTCGAGAACCGGCAGGTTCTGGGTCGCGGCCCGGTGGACGCGCGGCTGTTCGGCCGGCAGGGCCGCCACGCTGTCCCGGAACGCGCTCAATTCGCGGGCAAATCTCGCTTCCTCGGTCGGCCCCGCCCAGATCGTTGCGATCCGCGCGCGCGGCACGCGGTTGCGCAGATACGGGTCGCGCTCATGGGCGATTCGCTGGCGGGTCCACTCGACCCCAAAACGATGCTGGCAGCGCGTCTCGGCGCAACCGGCCAGCGCCACCCCGTCCGCATGACCGCGGCTGATGATGAAATCGATCAGCGAGGGTGGCGCCATGGCAATGCAGGGAATCGTCACCACACCCTCGGCGGCACCCGCCGCCCCGTGCTCGCAGGCGAGCGTCAGGACCCGCGCCGGACCTTCCAGGGATGCGGCTGCCGCCAGCACGCGCTCGCGCAGCTCGGCCAGCGGGTAATCGGGCAGGTCGATTCCGGTGACCAGGTCCTGGCTGCGACGGAACGGGGACGAGGACGGGCAGGAGCCCATGCAGATGCCGCAGGCGACGCAGCGCCCGGGGTCGACCGTCACCTGCTGCGGGAAGGGCGCGCCATCTGTTCGGGGAACCAGATCGATGGCCGCATAGGGGCAATCCTCGACGCAGCGCGCGCAGCCGTTGCAGTGATCGAGGAACACCTCGGCCGCGCGCGGCGTCTTCACCGGCGGCAGCCAGGGCATGGCGCAAAGCCCGAGGGTGAACACCGCCAATCCTCCCCAGATCGCGCCGGCCGGGATGTAGTCGGTCAGCGGATAGAGCGGCAGGAAGAACCAGTCGATGCCCACGTCGCCGGGCACCCGCGCCAGATCCGCAGGCCCTTCCAGATTGGCCGGCAGCAGCAGCGAGGCCACCAGCAGGCCGATCATCACCATGGCGCCCAGTTCGCGGGTGGGGTTCACCTTGGCCCGCGAGATGCGCTGGATATGGATCCACATGGTCAGCAGCAGGATCAGCGGAATCGCGATGTGGAGGAACACCATCAGGGTGAAGAACCGGCCGCTAAGCGCCTCCGGAGTCAGGAAATTCCGCGCAATCGGCTCGCCGAAGACCGGCAGCCAGTCGAGCAGCTCGGACGAGACGATCGCGACGTATTGGGCAAGTTCGTCCCAGATCAGCCAGTAGCCCGTGATGCCCGAGGCATAGACGAACCAGATCAGCGGCACGCCGGTGAACCACGAGAACCAGCGCACGCCGCGATAGCGGTCATAGGCAAATTCGCGGACCAGATGGATCATCATCACCGCGACCATCAGATCGGACGCATAGCGGTGGAAACTGCGGGCGATCCCGGCATGCCACCAGTGGTCTTGGCTCAGCCACTCGACCGAGCTGTAGGCGTTCACCACCCCGGTGTCGAAGAAGATGAACAGGTAGATGCCGGTTCCGGCGACGATCCAGAACAGGAACCAGCCGAGCGCGCCAAGCTGGCCCAGCGGGTTCCATTCGGCCCCGAAGACAAGGTCGAGGCCGCGCTCGGCCCGGTCGAACCCGCGCCGCAGGCTGCGTCTGAAACTGGAGCTCACCCGCCTATCCCTGCCCTTCGCGCTCGGCCCATAAACGCTTGTTGTTGCGCCAGAGGACAAGGATCACCCAACCGCTGAGGATCAGCGACAAGCCGCCGATGCCGATGCCGAAGCCAATGGCATAATCGTATTCATAGGCGCCGGTCGAGGGATTGTAGACGGTGCACAGGAACTTGATCCGGTCGACCAGATCATCGACCGCCAGCGAGCGCACGGTGGTGCCGAAGACCAGCTCCTTCAGCGGTTCGATGAAGACCTGATCGGGGAAGTTGTCGCCGTAGACATGGCGGTAGACCGTGCCCTCCGCGTCCAGGATCGTGGTCTGGGTGATGTGCTCGTAGCCGCCCGCCGCCGCGTCGAAGCTGAAGCCGACATCGCGCAGCAGCGCGCTGACGGTCCCCTCGTCGGCGCTGGCGAGTTGCCAGTCCGTCAGATCGATCCCCTGCGTCTTCGCGAAGGCCTCCATCTGCCGGGGCTTGTCGTTGCGGGCATCGAAGCCGAAGGTCAGCACCGCGAAGCTGCCCTCGCCCAGCGCCCTGCGCGCGGCGCGCACCGCCTGCAGCACCTGCTGCGTGGTCGCGGGGCAGACCGAGGCGCATTGCGAATAGACCAGGCTGATCACCAGCGGCCGCCCGCGGAACGACTTCAGCGGCAGCGCCTCGCCCTTTGAATCGGTCAGCGTATAGGCCCCGACCTTGCGTCCGATGGCGGCCTCGCTGCGCTCGAGCACCGCCTGCGCGTCCAGCCGCGAGGCGGCGGACGTGTGCGCAACGGACGGCGCGGCCACGGCCGCGGCGACCAGCAGCATTGCCAGGATCGTGTGTCTCAGAATGCCCATTTCACTGCCGCGTCGAGGAAGACGCCCGTCGTCAGCAGACAGAACTGCGCCAGCGAGGCCCCGAAATTGGCCATAGCGGTCTTGCGCGACGGCGCCCGGAACAGCTTCCAGCTGCCCCACAGGAAATACCCGCCGCCGAGCGCCGCGCAGATGCCATAGGCCGGCCCCATGCCATAGGCCAGCGGCAGCAGCGACAGCAGGGCAAGTACCGCCGTGTGGGCCAGGATCGCCGAGGTCCAAGCGCGTTCCGGCACCGTGATCGGCAGCATCGGCACGCCCGCCTGGCGGTAGTCGTCGCCCTTGGCGGCCGCAAGGCTCCAGAAATGCGGCGGGGTCCACAGGAACATCACCACGGCCAGGATCACCGGCGTCGCCTGCAGCGCCGGGTCCACAGCCGCCGCGCCCGCCAGGATAGCAAAGCTGCCCGCGGCGCCGCCGACGACGATGTTCCAGACGCTGCGCCGCTTCAGCCACACGGTGTAGACCACCCCATAGGTGAACGCGCCGAGGAAGACGAAGACCGCGGCCAGCGAGCCGCCCGCCCCATAGGCCATGGCCAGCGCGGCCGCCAGCAGGCCCAGGAAGGTCACCGGCCAGATCGCCCCCGGCTTCAGGGTTCCGCGGGCGAAGGGACGCGCCCTTGTCCGCTTCATCAACCGGTCATGGTCGCGCTCGTAATAGTGGTTGAAGGCCCCCGCCGCACCGGATGCACCCAGCACGGCGAGGGCGAAGACCAGCGCCCTGAGCGGCGAGAACGCCCCGTCGGCCGCCGCCATCCCGGCCAGCGCGCTGAGCGCGATGGCGACGCCAATCGGCAGCTTCAGCAGCGTGACCGTGGTGTTGGCGGCGGTACGGGTGGCGGCGAGCATCGCGTCCTCTCCTCAGCGGAACAGCCAGAGGTCGCTCAGATACTTCCAGTTGACGAAGTAGTAGAGCACGAAGGAAGCGAAGAAGATGCCGACCAGGATCAGCGTGCCCGGCAGCTTGACGGTGGCGTGGCTGCCGTAGCTCGACACCGCCTGCGCGCCGCCGGAATGCAGCGGGAAGACCAGCGGCTCGGTCTGGGGCCCGTCAAGGCGCTTGCCGAACAGCACGGTGCCCACGGTGACCAGGATGTACATGGCGCCGCCGATAGCGGCCATCACGGCGAAGATGCCGTTCAGACCCATCATCAGGTAGGCGGCGGCCGGGTACTCGTAGGCATGGGCCGCATCGGTCAGCGCGATGTCCCAGTGCCGCCGCGCCACGCCCAGGGTGCCGGCGCCCATCATGAACAGCGAGATGCCACCGGCGCCGATGCCGAAGACGTAGGGCTGCCACTTGGCGACGGTCGGCCAGATCACTTCGCGCTGGAAGATCAGCGGCAGCACCAGATAGGTGACCGCCATGAAGGCCAGCGTCGTGCCCGCCACCACGGTGCCGTGGAAGTGCCCCGGCACGTAGATCGTGTTGTGCATCAGCACGTTCAGCTGCTCGGTGCCCAGCACCACGCCCGAGATGCCGCCGATGAAGCCGAACATCACCAGGCTGAGGAACATGCCCGAGAAGGCCGGGTTGCCCCAGGGGGCGTTGGTCAGCCAGCCGAACGCGCCGCGGGTGAAGCCGTTGCGCCGCTGCGCTGCCTCGATCGAGCCGGGCACGGTGAGGCCGTGGATCATCGAGCCCATG
>DATHZU010000446.1:0-10274 GCA_035458445.1 Thermohalobaculum sp.
GGCTGTCATCTGATCCGCGCCTGCACCAGGTAGGCCGTCACCTGGGTCTCGCCCAGCGCCTTCAGCGCCTCGAGCCGGTGCAGGCCCTCGACCAGAACCAGCCGGCCGCCGGGGTCCTTCTTGTCCTCGCGCACCTGGATCGGTGTGGTCTGGCCATGCTCCAACATGTCTTCGGCCAGCGCGGCGACCTTCGCCGGCTCCAGCGTCGCCGCGCGCTTCACCGGCACATAGACCCGGGCGATCTCGAATATGTGGCGCTCCATCATGACCGCCCCACAGTGGCATCCCGGCCCGCCTGCCGCAATCACGCATTCGTGCCATGTGATTGCCCGGCCGGGGCAATCCGGTTACCGTGGTCCACAGGGTGATCCCGTCGAGCGGAGTTGAAGGGCATGGCGAGCTTCAAGAAGGCCCCGGGCAGCGAAAATGCCCAGGATGGCGGCGGCTTCCTGCCCGGCCTCGACCCGGTGATGGTGGACCGGATCGTGACGACCACGTCTCTCTACTGGCCGACCGCGCTCGGCGTCGCGGTGACGGCGCTGCTGCTCCTGAAAGGCTATCGCCGCTCGGCCCCGGTGGCGGTCTTCGCCGCGGCAATCTTGCAGGGCATCCGGCTCGAACTGTTCTGGTGAGCGCCGCTATTCATCGAATGTTTGCCAAGTTTAACTAGTCTCGGTCCCGCCTGGTCCATGAACGGCCAGGCACGGGGCACGCATGCCGTCTGTCCGGCTTGGGGCAGGGGATGCGGGTCCCCCAAAAAGCAACAGCATGACAACACCAACAACGTTGCAAGGAGCTGGGAGGGATGCCGCGAGGCACCGCGACCGGCCCGAAAGGGGGCAATATGACAGCCGACTTGGCAGGCAGGGCCGCAGTCGGAGGACTGTGGGCATCGGTCAGGAGGCTCAAGGACCAGTGGCTTGTGCTGGTCTTCCTGACCGGGGCGCTGATCTGGGCGCGCGACACTTATCACGAGTTCGCCAAACTCCCGCCGCTGGTTCGCCAGCAGATGGAGGGGCTCGCCACTCTCGAGACCACGGTGACGCGGCTCGAGGCGGAACTCGTGCGGCGCCTGGATGCCGACCATTCGCCGGTGCTCGAATTCCCGGGCAACCGGCACGGTATCGACGACGGCGCGCGTGGCGCCTGGACCGTGCTGCGATGGCAGCCGGTCCGGCGGCTGCGGGCTGACTGCACGCCCAGCAGTATCGATGCCTTCATGGTCGACGCGGAGGGGCGGTGGTTCTCGGTCGAAACCTCCATGGCCCCGATGCCGGCGCTCGATGGCGGTGCCGATCTGGCGTTCGGGCTCAGGATCCATCCCAGGATGGCGCCGGGCCGGGCGCGGGCCGGGGTGCAGATCACCTCGGATTGCGGGTCACACCGGCAGGTGGAAACCGCACCCTGGCTGCAGTTCCGCGTGATCGGCGGCTAGGGCGGGCCGCCAATGCCCGAACTTGGCGGGCCGGCCTTGCCGGTCCGCCTCTTTTTCACGGTGGCGGGGAGGCCGGTGCTGACACCCCGATTCGGCGAAAATGCCGCGTTCGGACCATGAATTGGTCGCAATTGGACCCAGGATAGGGTGTTTCTGGGGCTTGTGTCCCGGCCCCCATATGTGTTTACGTCGGGCCTGACAGGGAAAACAAAACATGCCGAAAGGCAGGGAGTAGGTATGGCAGCCGACGCCGGCGACAACGCCTTCGTTGTGTTCGAACGCGTCCAGAAGAGCTATGACGGCGAGATTCTCGTGGTCAAGGACCTCAATCTCTCGATAGGCAAGGGCGAGTTCCTGACGATGCTGGGCCCTTCGGGTTCGGGAAAGACAACCTGCCTGATGATGCTGGCCGGGTTCGAGACCGCGACCCATGGCGAGATCAAGCTCGGCGGCCGCGGGATCAACAATATCCCGCCGCACAAGCGCGGCATCGGGATGGTTTTCCAGAACTATGCGCTGTTCCCGCACATGACCGTCGGCGAGAACCTGGCCTTCCCGCTGGAAGTCCGCAAGATGACCAGGGCGGATATCGATGCGAAGGTGAAGCGCGCCCTCGACATGGTGCAGATGGGGGATTTCGCCGGCCGACGCCCGGCGCAGCTCTCGGGCGGCCAGCAGCAGCGCATCGCCCTGGCGCGTGCATTGGTCTTCGATGCCGAACTGGTGCTGATGGACGAGCCGCTGGGCGCGCTGGACAAGCAGCTCCGCGAGCACATGCAGTACGAGATCAAGCATATCCACGAGAATCTGGGCATCACGGTGGTCTACGTCACCCATGACCAGAGCGAGGCGCTGACCATGTCGGACCGCATCGCGGTCTTCAACGACGGCGTAATCCAGCAGCTTGCCCCGCCGCCGGATCTGTACGAGCGCCCAGACAACGCCTTCGTGGCCCAGTTCATCGGCGAGAACAACAAGCTGAACGGCAAGGTCACCGGTATGGATGGCGACACCGCGAGGGTCGAGTTGCCGGGCGGAATCCAGGTCAACGCGAAGGCGGTGAACTGCGCCGGCGTGGGTCACAATACCATGCTGTCGATCCGGCCGGAGCGGGTCATGATCGGCGACGACTCGGCGCCCAATGCCATGGAAGGCCATGTGGTCGAGCTGATCTACCTGGGCGACCACATCCGTTGCAGGATGGAGGTCGCAGGGACCAGCGACTTCATCGTCAAGATCGCAAACAGCCACGCCCATGCGGCGCTGCAGGTCGGCGTACGGACACCGGTCGGCTGGGTGACCGAGGATTGCCGCGCACTGGATGCGGTTTGAGGGATGCCGAGCCGTCTAAGCCCGAGGCGGCACGGCCCAATATATCTTCGGGTGAACGTTCAGGGAGAATGACATGAAACTCACCAAACTCTTCCTTGGTGCCGCTGCCGCCGCGATCTGCGCGTCGGCCGCCCAGGCCGAGGACATGACCATCGTCTCGTGGGGTGGTGCCTATTCCAAATCGCAGCTTCGCGCCTATCACGAGCCCTACATGGCGGCGAACCCGGGTGTGAACATCATCAACGATGAAAGCTCGGCCGAAGCGGTCGCCAAGCTGCGCGCCATGGCGGAAGCGAACAATACGACCTGGGACGTGGTCGACGTGGTCGCCGCCGATGCCATCCGCCTCTGCGACGAGGGCTTGGCGCTGGAGATCGATCCGGACACCATGCTCGCTCCGGCGCCCGACGGCACTTCGGCCGCCGACGACTTCGGCGACCTTCTGGTCTCGGAGTGCTACATTCCGCAGATCGTCTACTCGACGACCTTCGGCTACCGCACCGACGTTGCCGAGTGGGGCGGCAAGGAGCCGGACGATATCTGCGACGTGTTCGATCTTGCGACCTTCCCCGGCAAGCGCAGCCTCGAGAAGCGCCCGATCAACAACGTTGAGTGGGCTCTGCTGTGCGACGGCGTCGCCCCGGAGGATGTCTACGATGTTCTGGGCACGCCGGAGGGCGTCGACCAGGCGCTCGCCAAGCTCGACACCATCCGTGACTCGGTGGTGTGGTGGGCCGCTGGTGCCGAGACCCCGCAGCGCCTCGCCGACGGCGAGGTCGTGATCGGCTCGACCTATAACGGCCGTCTGTTCTCGGTGATCGAGGAGCAGAAGCAGCCGGTGAAGATGCTGTGGGACTGGCAGGTGTTCGACCTGGACGGCTGGATCATCCCCGCCAACCTGTCGGAAGAGCGCAAGAAGCGCGCGCTGGACTATGTCTACTTCGCCACCGACACCCAGCGTCTGGCTGACCAGGCGAAGTTCATCTCGTACGGCCCGGCCCGCAAGTCGTCGGCTCCGCTGGTCGGCAACCACGCCGACCTCGGCATCGACATGGCGCCGCACATGCCGACCGATCCGAAGAACTCGGTCAACACCTTGCTCTACAACTACGAGTTCTGGGCGGACAATCGCGACGATATCGACGCGAAGTTCCAGGCCTGGCTGACCAGGTAAGCCACGATATCGCCGGGGGCGGACCTCTCCGCCCCCGGCTCGTTTTACGATTTACCAGTGCCGCGGGGAACCGATGACCGACACGACAGCGCAATCCGGGCCGATGCTGGCCGCCGATGGGAAGCCGCTTAAGGTCAGCCTGGCACGTGCCCTGCGCCGGCAGAAGATGCGGGCCTTGATGCTGGTCGCGCCGCTGCTGCTGTTCATTCTTTTGACCTTCATTGCGCCGATCGCCGACATGCTGTTCCGGTCGGTCGAGAACGGCCTGGTTCCAGACACATTGCCCAAGACCGTTGTCGCGCTCGAGAACTGGTCGCCGGAATCGGGCGAGATACCCGGCGAGGAGGTCTTTGCAGCTTTGGCCGCCGATCTCGCGTTGGCTGTAGAAGCGAAGACCCATACCCGCGTCGGCTCGCGCCTGAACTACGAGAGCCCCGGCATTTCAAGCCTTTTCCGCACAACCGGCCGCAAGGTGTCGCGCTTGACGGAAGGCAACTACCGCGAACAGTTCCTCAAGATCGACAAGGACTGGGGCGATATCGAGGTCTGGCGCACAATCAATCGGTTCTCGGGCAACTACACGCCCGGGTATTTCCTGAACGCCGTCGATGCCCAGATGCGCTGGGACGGTGTCAGCATGAAGTCCGATGACGAGCGCATCTATCTTTACCTGTTCTACCGCACCATCCTCTTGTCGGTGATGATCACCTGCACCTGCCTGCTGTTCGGCTATCCCATCGCATGGCTGCTGGCGAACCTGCCGCTGCGCTCATCGAACCTGCTGATGATACTGGTGCTGCTGCCGTTCTGGACCTCGCTTCTGGTGCGCACATCGGCCTGGATCGTTCTGTTGCAGCAGCAAGGCGTGGTCAACGACGTGCTGGTCGCCGTGGGCATAGTCGACGATCAGAACCGATTGCAGATGATGTTCAACCAGACCGGCACAATCATCGCGATGACCCATATCCTGCTGCCGTTCATGATCCTGCCGCTTTATTCGGTGATGAAGACCATTCCACCATCTTACTTGCGGGCCGCGAAATCGCTGGGCGCGACCGACTGGACCGCGTTCTGGCGGGTCTATTTCCCGCAGACTGTCCCCGGCATCGGCGCGGGCGCGATCCTCGTCTTCATCGTCGCCATCGGCTACTACATCACGCCGGAACTGGTGGGCGGCACCTCCGGCATCTTCATCTCGAACCGGATCGCCTACCATATCTCGTCGTCGCTGAATTGGGGGTTGGGCGCGGCTCTGGGCTGTATCCTGCTTGCGATGGTCCTGGCGCTGTATTGGACCTACGACAAGATCGTCGGCATCGACAACGTGAAGCTGGGGTAATCTGATGGCCGGACTTCCTCCATATGCATCGACCGGCCAGCGCGTCTGGTACTATACCTTCCGCCTGATCTGTGCGCTGCTGTTCCTGTTCCTGATCATCCCGATTCTGGTGATCATCCCGCTCAGCTTCAACGCCGAGGACTTCTTCACCTTCACGAAGAAGATGCTGGCCTTGGACCCCGAAGGATATTCGCTGAAGCACTACCGCGACTTCTTTACCAATTCGGACTGGCAGAACGCGCTTTACAACTCGATCCGCATCGCGCCGGTCGCCACATTGCTGTCGGTGAGCTTCGGTACTCTGGCCGCCATCGGCCTCAGCCAGAGCCATGTCCCCTTCCGGGGCGCAATCATGGCGATCCTGATTTCGCCGATGATCGTGCCGCTGATCATCTCGGCCGCGGGCATGTACTTCTTCTACTCGCGGATCGGCCTCCAAGGCACCTATTGGGGCGTCGTGCTGGCCCATGCGGCGCTGGGCACGCCTTTTGTCATCATCACCGTGACGGCGACGCTGGTCGGCTTCGACAAATCGCTGGTCCGGGCGGCGGCAAACCTGGGCGCCGACCCGGTGCGGACCTTCTTCAAGGTGCAGATGCCGCTGATCATTCCGGGGGTGATCTCGGGGGCGCTGTTCGCCTTCATCACCTCGTTCGACGAGGTGGTGGTGGTGCTGTTCCTCGGCTCGGCCGGACAGAAGACCCTGCCCTGGCAGATGTTCACCGGCCTGCGCGAGCAGATTTCGCCCACCATCCTGGCGGCGGCGACCATCCTGGTGACGATCTCGATCATCCTGCTGACGACGCTCGAATTCCTGCGCCGCAGGTCCGAGCGCCTGCGCGGAATGTCGCCGGGATGACACGAGGCCTGGCCGCGCTGGCCGCGCTCGCCGTTCTGTTCGCCGCTACGCCACCCGCCTGGGCTTGCCCGCCGCCATCGGACGAGGTTCTGTTCCACAGCTGCTGGGGGCAGGCAAGGCTGGCGGTTGCGCTGTTGCCCGAGGATCTGCCCCTGCCGCCGGCTCCGCAGGACGGGCGGCGCCTGGCGATTACCGGCGCCTATACCGCCACCGACACGCGCGCCGACGGATTGCCGAAGCCGGTCGGCCTGTTCGTTCATGGCGGGCAGGTGATCAATCCCAACCTTGGGCGCATGGACGGTGTCCTGATCGTCGACCCGGCGACCGGGCAGCCAGAGCTGCACCATCGCGCGCGGCTGAAGCATGGTGGCAAAAGCTACGATCTCACCGTGCTGGCCGAGCGGCGCGCCTTCCTCGCCGCGGCGGCTGCCGATGGCGTGTCGTCGCTGCAAAGCCACCTGCTGATCGTCGATGGCCGGATCGACGTGAAGCCGCAGGAGGCGGCGCCGGTTTTCGTCCGGCGGCTGCTGTTCACCGACGAAGAGGGTTTCGGCATCTACCAGACCCCCGCGGCCCAGACGCTGCGCGAGGCGGCCGAGCGGATCGCCCGGCGTCTGGGGCCCCGGATGGCCCTGAACCTCGACATGGGGTCATACGACTTCTGTCAGGCGGCTGACGGCGGGCGCGATGTCTCCTGCGGCTTCCTCGGCCGCGACGAGACGGCGAAACTGTCGAATTTGCTCGTGCTTACGCTGCATTAGGGTGCCGGCGCGATTGCAGCGCAGCCGATCAGTGATTACATCGTCTAATAGGGAGGACAGACCATGTTTGCTGTGGTGATGCGGTTTGCCGTCCTGATGGCGGTACTTACGGCGATTTACGTCGCCCTTGGCTGGTACATGCGGTGGGACCGCGCGAAGCGGCTGGAGGATGAACACGCCAGCGGCGAGGGGAACGCGCTGACCCGCGAGGATTACGTCGCCCGGGGAATGGCGCAGTATGACCGTTCCTGGGAGCGCAAGCTTCTGTGGGGCATCTACATCATCCCGATCCTGATCGCCCTCGGGATCGCGCTGGTCTCGCAGGCAGGCTGAGGAAACTCACGAGCAGCGGTGGAACTGGCCGCGATACCTGACCGCCTGATCGGCGACACGGGTCGCGGCTTGACGCAGCCATTCCTTCTTCTGCCAGTCGCCCCGGCGATAGCCGGTGTGTCCCTCGTGATAGGCGAGGTAGTGGTTGAAGGCGTCAAATTGCTTGACCCCGTTCGCGGCCGTGGTCTTGGCCATGTACCAGCCGACGAAATCTGCGGCGTCTTCGAAATCGTTGCGATCGGCGCCCTTGTTGCCGGTCTCGCGGCGATACCAGTCCCAGGTGCCGTCGATCGCCTGGGCGTAGCCGTAGGCCGAGGATGCCCGGCCGCGGGGAATGAAGCCCAGGGCATAGCGCTTGGGCGGCTTCGCCTCGGCGCGGAAGCTGGATTCCTTCCAGATGATCGCCATCTGTACTTCGACCGGCGCGCCCCAGCGCACGGCCGAGGCCAGCACCGCATCTCGCCAGGCGGGTCGCTGGTCGAAAATGGAGCAGATATTGTCCTGGTTGCTCGGCGGCCCGGAGGGTGCCGACGAGCACGATCCGACCACAAGCGCCAGCATCAAGGCGCCCGCGAGGGGCCGCAAGGCGAGGATGGACTGCTCGATTTTTTTCATTGTCAGGCAGAATATCAGAAATTTCCCGGTCTTGGGAGTGGATTTTGCCTTACAGCAAAAGGGCAAGGGCGACAGGAACCGTGATCACCGAAAGCGCTGTCGACACTACCACCGCGCCGGCGACTTGATCCGGCTCGGCCCGGTAACGCTCGGCCAGCAGATAGCTGGTGACCGCGACCGGCATGATGAATTGCAGCACCAGGACGCCGCGCGCCGCGCCGGTCAGGTCGAATGCCCAGACCATGGCGAGCGCGATCCCTGCCGACAGCGTCAGCTTGGCGAGCGACAGCAGCAATGCCCGGCCGACCGCGCCCACCGTCATCTTGGCGATCGAAACCCCCAGCGTCAGCAGCATCAGCGGTATGGATATCTGCCCGGCGAGATCCAGCGAATTCAGCAAGAAGACCGGCAGGGTCCAGCCCTGGACCAGGAAGATGCCGCCCAGGACCGAGGCGTAGACCAGAGGCTGCTTCAGCACCACGGTCAGCCTTCCGGTTCCCGCAACCATGTAGATACCGATCGAGAATTGCAGGATCGCCATGATCGCGAAGATCACGATGGCGAAGCCCAAGCCCTGGTCGCCATAGGCAAACAGGGCGACCGGCAACCCCACATTGCCGGTATTGGCGAAGACCCCCGGCGCCAGATAGGTGCGCTGGCCGAGCCCCGCCAGCTTCAGGCCCGCCCACAGGACGACCCCCAGGGCGACATAGGCCGCCAGGCTCGCCAACGCCATGTCGCGGAAGGCGGCGGGGTCGATCTCGACCTTCACCAGCACCGAGAAGATCAGGCAGGGCATCGAGAATGTCACCGCCAGGCGGGTCACGAATTCGATGTCGTAGCGCAGGCCTTTCCACGCCCACACATACCCGGCAAAGCTGAGAAGGAAGACGGGGGCGGTGATCTGGAGGATCTGGAGGAACATTCCGGCAGCCGTTTCGGAAATTCAGATTTTGCCGCGTTGTGGACAGGGTGTTAAGATCACGGTACTAGGCGCAGGTCCAGCCCCAACCCAAAAGGGAATCGAACCTTGATCCACGCAGACGCGAAATTCAGGATCGGCCAGATCGTAAAGCATCGAATCCACCCCTTCCGCGGGGTGATATTCGACGTGGATCCGGTGTTCGCGAACACCGAGGAATGGTGGTTGTCGATCCCGGAGGAGCTGCGCCCGCGCAAGGACCAGCCCTTCTACCACCTGTTCGCCGAGAACGACACCAGCTACTACGTGGCCTATGTCTCCGAGCAGAATCTGCTGCCGGACAATTCCGGCGAGCCGGTCGAACATCCGGATGTGCCGAGCTACTTCGCCGAGCTCGATGGCGACCACTACATGGTGCCGCCCGATCAGCATCACTGACGCGGCGGCCGCCCGCAACCGGCGTGGCCGTCGGCGCGATAAGCGCCGGCGCACTGCCTGTCGGCCACTCGGCGCTTGCATTCGCCGCGAAACGGGTGTCATCCTCGCTTCATGAGCTTCGAGCGGATCCTGAACAGCCATGGTGGCGCGCGTCCCGCCGAGCAGACCTTTTCCCGGTACGAACTGTCGCTGATCCTGAACGTCTACGGCCGCATGGTCGCGGCGGGCAAGTGGCGGGACTACGCGATCGACCATCATCGCGACCGGGCGGTGTTCTCGATCTTCCGGGGGACGGCCGAGCAGGCGTTGTACCGGGTCGAGAAGGTCCGCGGCGAGAACGGCAAGCAGCCGGGCTTTTCGGTCGTCGGCATGGACGGCTGCATCCTGGGCCGCGGCGCCGACCTGCAGAAGGTCCTCCGCGTGCTCGAGCGCAAGCTCATCCGGCTGGTGGATTGACGCGGTCGCACCCGGGCGTCAGCGCCGCCGCTTTTCCTTCCGCACCGCTTTCGCGCGGGCGATCCGGGCCCGGTCGAGCTTGCGCCGGGGTGTCCCCTTCGCACTTCCGCGGCCCGTCCGCGCGCGGCGCTGGGTGCCCTCGACCGACAGCAGCTCCAGCAACAGCCCGCCGGTGATCGGCGCCGCCTCGACCAGGCGCACGGTCACCTGCTGACCGAGGCCCAGCACCAGCCCGCTGTCCTCGCCGCGCAGGGTCTGGTTCTGGTCGTCATAGCGGAAATACTCGCGCCCCAGCGTGGATATCGGGATCAGCCCGTCGGCGCCGGTCTCGTCCAGCTTCACGAACAGCCCGAACCGGGCGACGCCCGAGATCTTGCCTTCGAATTCCGCACCGGCCCGCTCGGTCAGATAGGCGGCGAGATAGCGGTCGACGGTGTCGCGCTCGGCCTCCATCGACCGGCGCTCGGTCACCGAGATGTGTTCGGCGGTCTGGTCGAGTTGCTCGGCCTCCTCCGGCGTCTGCCCGCCCTCGCCGAGCTTCAGCGCGGCGATCAGGGCGCGGTGCACCACCAGATCGACATAGCGGCGGATCGGCGAGGTGAAATGGGCA
>DATHZU010000447.1:0-6365 GCA_035458445.1 Thermohalobaculum sp.
CCGGTCGAGCAGGCGGAGGCGGGCATGTCCTTGGCCGCGTAGACTGCCTGCAGGTCGCTGCGGTGCGGGCCGGTCAGCGTGCGGCCCGCCGCGGAATCGCGGGCACGCGACTCGGTCAGCGCCCGCGACAGCGTCGCGGCCTGTTGTACCTCCAGCGAATCGAGATCGTCGCCCGCGCGAAGCGCCTGGGAGAAGTGGGTTTCCATCTCGCCGAGAATAGAGAGTTCCGCGCGCGGAAACAATGTTTCCGCCCCCTCCTGGGCTTCCGCCAGACGAACGAGCGAATCGGCCCTGGCGCGGGCGATTCGCGCCCCCGCCCGGGCCATCTGCGCCTCGAGCCCGGATACCCAGGAATCGTCCCACCCGGGCTCCTTCAGCAGACGGTTGCGGCCGCGCATGGCCTTCTCGTAGGCGAGCGACACCTCGGCATGGGCCGGCTCGAAGCCGAGCGCGATGCGGTCGAGAAACCGGCGCCGGTCGGCGGCGCCCTCGAGCCACAGGCGGTCCATCGCGGGGGTCAGCCAGACCATGCGCACGAATTCCCCAAGCGCAGTCTGGGTGGCGGACTTGCCGTCGATCTCGACCGCGCGGCGGGTGGCGTCTGCGCCGTCGACGCCCGTCGCGATCTCGAGGATACCGGTGGGCGTCTCGACTTCGGCCCGAACCCGCCAGCCGATGCCGTCCGGGCGCCGGACCAGATCGTCGGCCCCGGCGCGGCGCAGGCCGCGCCCGGGGACCAGCAGGGACACCGCCTCGAGGATATTCGTCTTGCCGGCGCCATTCGGCCCGTGCAGCGCGACCGAGGCGCCGCCGGTGGCGATGGCGCAATGGTCATAGGACCGGAATTGCGCCAGCTTGAGTGACAGGACAGCGAGGCGGGTCATTCTCGTCACTGCCACAGCCGCGCCATCCCGTGGGCGGCGCGGACCCCTCCCCTGTCCCCTCCCCTTCCAGGGGAGGGGGACGCTAGCCTCGATTTCGGAAAGACGATCACTCGCTCTTCTCCGCTAGGACGAGACGCAGACCTTGGAGCTCAATCGCAGTGCTGGCGTCCTCTCCCCCTGCAAGGGGGAGAGACAGAGAGGGGGTCTGCTGCGCCAGATGCGTGCAGACTCTCTGAATTGCGAGAACCACGCCATCGGTATTACCCAGAATCTCGTTGTTCCAGAACCGCAGCACGCTGATGCCCCGTTTGGCCAGTGCGGCAGTGCGAATTTCATCGCGCAG
Source organism: Thermohalobaculum sp. (assembly GCA_035458445.1). Taxonomy (GTDB): domain Bacteria; phylum Pseudomonadota; class Alphaproteobacteria; order Rhodobacterales; family Rhodobacteraceae; genus Thermohalobaculum. The sequence continues at coordinate 1,228 of DATHZU010000447.1, forward strand.
CGAGCCTGAATGCTGGCTCCCGTCGCATTCCACCGCGAGCTTCACCGGCGCCGTGTAGAAATCGGGGATAAACCCCGCGACGGTATGCTGTCGTCGGAAGGCGATCCCCAGCTGCTCCCTGCGCAGCCGCGACCACAGCCGTTGCTCGGCCTCGGTCGGGGTCCTTCGCTGAAGACGGGCCGCCTGGGTGTGGTGCTTCATTCGGGTAAATCGGGTCATGGATGGCTGCCGTCGCGGGTCACCTCCCGTGACCCCTCCGCATTCGAGCGTGTGGGATGCCAGCGAAAACGCCCGGGCATCGCGACGACCGCGGGCACACAGCCGTGCTCACACCCGCATCGGCATCACCACATAGACGGCCGAGGCATCGTCGCCCTCGCGCACCAGGGTCGGGTCGCCGGGGTTGTTGAACAGGAAGACGGCGTTCTCGCGGTCGACCTGGCCGGCGATTTCCAGCAGGTAGCGGGCGTTGAAGCCGATTTCCATCGCCTCGTCGGGGTAGGCGACCACCAGCTCCTCGGCGGCCGAGCCGGCGTCCGGGCTGTTGACCGAGAGGGTCAGCTTGTCCTGCTCCATCGCCAGCTTCACCGCGCGCGAGCGCTCCTGGCTGACGGTGGCGACGCGGTCGACGGCGGCGGCGAAATCGGCGGCGTCGACCTCCATCCGGCGGGTGTTGCCGACCGGGATGACCCGCGTGTAGTCCGGGAAGGCACCGTCGATCACCTTCGAGGTCAGAACCAGCCCGTCGGCGGAGAACCGGATCTTGGTCTCGGAGACCGAGACGGCGATTTCGGCCTCGTCATTTTCAAGAAGCTTGCGCAATTCGCCCACGGTCTTGCGCGGCACGATCACGCCCGGCGCTGTCGCGGCGCCGTCCGGCAGCGCGGCGTCGATACGTGCAAGGCGGTGGCCGTCGGTCGCCACGGCGCGCAGCACCTGGGTATCGCCCTCGGTCGCCACATGCAGGTAGACGCCGTTGAGATAATACCGGGTCTCCTCGGTCGAGACGGCGAATTTCGACTTGTCGAACAGGCGGCGCAGCACCGGGGCGGGCGCGGAGAAGGAACAGGCGTATTCGCTGGAGGCCATCACCGGGAAGTCTTCGCGCGGCAGGGTCGCCAGCGAAAAGCGCGAGCGGCCCGCCACCACGTCGAGCCGGCCGGAGGTGGCGTCGGCGCTGAGCGACAGCTGGGCGCCTTCGGGCAGCTTGCGCACGATCTCGTGCAGAAGATGCGCCGCGACCGTCACAGCACCGGCCTGCTCGACGGCGGCCGGAAGCTGCTCGATGACCTCGATGTCGAGATCGGTGGCGCGCAGCGAGATATTGTCGCCATCCGCCTCGATCAGCACATTCGCCAGGATCGGGATGGTGTTCTTGCGTTCGACAACGCCCTGGGCGCGGCTCATCGCCTTCAGTAGTGCTGCGCGCTCGATCGTGACCTTCATCGCCTGTTCCATCCCTCGGCGAGACCGCCCCAGAACGCGGCCCCGGTGATTAGCGGGAGAACCAGACTAGCCAATTCCGGAGGCGATTCAATGCCCGAATGACACAAGATGCAGGGGTCGGAGGGGGTTACCCCTCCAACATGCGCCGCAGAAGCTCGATATCGTCGGAAAGCTGGCTGTCGGTCTCGCGCAGCTGCTCGACCTTGCGGACCGCGTGGATCACCGTCGTATGATCGCGGCCGCCGAAACCCCGGCCGATCTCGGGCAGCGACTTGGCGGTGAGCGTCTTGGCCAGATACATCGCCACCTGGCGCGGGCGGGCCACGGCGCGGGCCCGCCGGGCCGAGACCAGGTCCGAGAGCCGCAGGTTGTAGTGGTCCGCCACCTTGCGCTTGATCTCGTCGATGGTGACCTTGCGGTCGGCGCTGCGCAGCAGATCGGCCAGGCATTCCTGGGTCATGTCGAGCGTGATTCGCCGCCCGACCAGCGAGGCGAAGGCGAAGAGCCGGGTCAGTGCGCCTTCGAGCACCCGCACGTTCGAGCTGATCCTGTGGGCCAGGAACTCCAGCACCTTGGGGTCGAAGTTGAAGTTCGGGTTCTGGGCGGTGATCGCCTCGGCCTTCGACTGCAGGATGCCCAGTCGCAACTCGTAGTCGGTGGGATGGATGTCGACCACCAGGCCCCATTGCAGGCGCGAGCGGATCCGCTCCTCCAGCCCGTCGATCCGCTCCGGGCTGCGGTCGCCCGAGATCACGATCTGCTTCTTCTGGTCGATCAGCGCATTGAAGGTGTGGAAGAATTCGTCCTGGGTGGAATCCTTGCCGGCGATGAACTGGACGTCGTCGATCATCAGCACGTCGACCGACCGGAACTGGCGCTTGAAGGTCAGCGTGTCGCGGAAACGCAGCGCCTGGACGAAGCGGTACATGAAGTGCTCGGCCGAGAGGTAGAGAACCTTGCAATCGGGCCGGGTGTTCTTCAGGTGCCAGCCGATGGCGTGCATCAGGTGGGTCTTGCCGAGGCCGACACCCCCATAGAGGAAGACCGGGTTGAAGGTCGCGTCGGCGGTCTCGGCCACACGCCGGGCTGCGGCATGGGCGAGCTCGTTCGGCTTGCCGACGACAAAGCTGTCGAAGGTGAAGCGGGGGTCGAGGGGCGCCGATTGCAGTTCCTCGTCGGCCGATGGTGCCGACGGGCCCGCGGCTTCGGCGGCACGTCCCTCGGATGCCGTCCGGCCGGCCGGACGCGGCGCGGCCGATTCCGATATGGTGAACGAGATCCGGCGCAGGCCGGGCACCATTGATTTCAGCATTCGCAGGAGATGATTGCCGTAATTGCGCTCGACCCAATCCGCCAGGAATCCGGTATTGGCGCTGAGCACGGCCACGTCGCCGCTGAGCGTGGCAAGCTGCACCGGGCGCAGCCACTGGGCGACACAATCGACCCCCAGCTCCTTTTCAGCCTGCTCCAGCACAGCAGCCCATAAACGTGGCATGGCTGCTTCCGAACCTGTCTTGCGCGTGTCCCCCGCGTCTTCCATTGTTATCCCTGTCCCACTATTGAATCACTGCTACCGCGTTACGCGGCAATGCCCTCAGTTCTGTCGCCAAGGCAGTCCGCGATGCTTCCAGCCGTTGACGCGGCCACGATGGCCCTCCCGGTCGCGGTCGCCCTCGAAACCCTCCGCGACATTCGTGCAATGCACCGCGATCCCCCGCCGCGCGAATGCCTCTCCGGTCGCTGCCGCCGCCGCCATCGATCGCGCGCCCGAGCGGCAGATGAAGAACATTCGCCCGGGCCGGGGCCCGGTCATCCTCCCGGAAAGCTCGGCGAGAAAGTTCGGATTCGGTGCCATGGTCGGAAAGACCGCCCATTCCACCGGCCAGACTTCGCGGCCGAGCGCATCCAGATCGGGCATGCCGACAAACGCCCATTCGGCGCGGGTCCGGACATCGATCAGCACAGTCCCGGGATCCTCGCGCATAATTCTGAATGCTTCGACCGGCGTGACCTCGTCGATTATCGGTCGAACATCGGCCATCCGTTCTCATGCCCCCAGCTTCCGGTCCCCGCGCCCTCAGACAGAGGTACGAGCGCGTCAGATTCGGAGCAACAGATTTTCGACTCAAAATGCAATTTATATTACCGGGCGTCGCTGGATACTTTGTGAGTTCTTGATAATTAGTAAACAAAACTACCCCGCCACTGGAAAAGCGGCAGGTTCCTCGAAAAGATTTCTTCACTTGATTGCGACCCGGCGAAGCGAATCCGCTGGGGCCAGATGCTAGCGAAAAATGCTCCGCGAGGACACCCGGAAGGAAACAGGAACATCGCCAAATTGCGCAAAAACGCAAAGACCCGCCGCGGTCGGCGGCGGGTCGTTCGGGCCTTCGGCAGCATGCCGGCAGCGTGATTCCGCGCCGGCGCGAGGGCTGTTGTCAGGCGCTCATCGCGTTGACGCGGCTGTGCAGGCGCGAGACCTTCCGGCTGGCGGTATTGCGGTGCAGGATCCCCTTGACCGCGCCGCGGATGATCTCGGGCTGGGCAGCCCTGAGCGCCTCGACCGCCGCACCCTTGTCGCCGGATGCGATCGCCTCCTCAACCTTGCGGATGTAGGTCCGCACGCGCGAGCGGCGCGACTTGTTGATCACAGTGCGCCGGGCGGCCTGACGGGCGCGCTTCTTGGCGGATGGCGAGTTGGCCATGCGTTCGTTCCGTTTCTTTGACTCTCGAAGATTGAGCGGCGGAGATACACGAAGCTCCCAGGCGCGTCAACCGCTCAAAACCGCCGCGCCCTGGCCGCGGCGCCGGCCTCATTTTCCCTTGAAACCGGGGGTGCGCTTGTCGGCGAAGGCCTCCATGCCTTCCTTCTGGTCCTCGGTCGCGAACAGCGCGTGGAACAGGCGGCGCTCGAAGCGCACGCCCTCGGCCAGCGTGGTCTCGTAGGCGCGGTTGACCGCCTCCTTGGTGGCCATGACCGCGATGGCGCCCTTCTCGGCGATCCTGGCGGCGGTGGCGACGGCCTCGCCGATCAGTTCGTCGGCGGGGACGATTCGGCTGACCAGGCCGCTGCGCTCGGCCTCGTCGGCGTCCATCAGCCGGCCGGTGAGGTTCATCTCCATCGATTTCGACTTGCCGATGAAGCGGGTCAGACGCTGGGTGCCGCCGGCGCCCGGCATGACGCCGAGGTTGATCTCGGGCTGGCCGAACTTGGCGGTGTCGGCCGCCAGGATGAAGTCGCACATCATCGCCAGCTCGCAGCCGCCGCCGAGCGCGTAGCCGGCGACCGCGGCGATGACCGGCTTGCGGATGCGGGTGACGGCCTCCCACTCGGCGGTGATGAAATCCTCGCGGTAGGCGTCGACGAAGTTTTTCGGCCGCATCTCCTTGATGTCGGCCCCGGCGGCGAAGGCCTTCTCCGAGCCGGTGATGACGATGGCGCCCACGGCCTCGTCGGCGTCGAACCTGGCCAGCGCCTCGCCGAGCTCGCGCATCAGGTCCGAGTTCAGCGCGTTCAACGCCTTCGGCCGGTTCAGCGTGATCAGCCCCACATGCTCGCGGGTCTCGACGATGATGTTCTCGTAGGCCATGGGGCAATCCCTCGGGTTTTTCAGCGGCCACCTGATCTAGCGCCCTGCGCCGACGCGATCAAGCCGGGCACGGCCTGACGGCGCTGTCCGCGCTTGGACAGA
>DATHZU010000448.1:0-2356 GCA_035458445.1 Thermohalobaculum sp.
CCACCATCGAGGGAGCGATCCGGTCGGGAGAGTCGGCAGCGGAACTCGCGGCCCGGCCTGCGCGGTCATATTGACCGCGATGCAACATCCGACCACGAAGCAGCCTCCGGCCGGCGCGACATGGTGATGCGGCTTGAGACGGCGGAGGCTCCGGGCTAGTTAACGCGCGACGGCCCAGCATCGGGCACCGTCGGCGCGCCGTGATTCGGCGACGCCGAAGGGCTCGGCCGGGTTAATCGGGGGAGGATATTGGATGAAGCTGTTCAAGGTGGCGGGGACATGGGGCCTGGCCCTGGCGCTGCTCGGCTCGGCGGCCTGCACTGCGGTCGACCCGGGCGCGGATTTTGCCGAACTCGACCAGCAGGAGCCTCTGAGCCGCGAGTTCCACGAGTTCAATGTCGGATGGGACACGGCCTTCATTCGGCCTGCGGCGAAAACCTATGACAAGTTCACCCCGGCCACGGTGCAGCTTCTGGTCTCGAACGGCTTCAGCCATCTGACGCTGCCGCGCGACTTTGCCAACTACGTTTTCCAGGGCAAGCCCGTCCGGGCGCTGGAGACACTGGGCCGGTTCACCCTGAACACGATCATGGGTGCGGGGGGGCTGCTGGACCCGGCGACCGAGTTCGGCCTGCCGAAGCGGGACACGGATTTCGGCGTGACCATGGCCCGCCACGGTGCCAGCGAAGGCAGCTATCTGGTCTTCCCGCTGTTCGGCCCGACCACGTCGCGCGACACCGTCGGCCGGGTCGTGGACCTGGCCTTCGCGCCGACCACCTATCTGGGGCTGACGCTGGCCGAATCGGGCGCCGAATACGGCGCCGAGCTGATCGAGTTCCGCGACCGCGAGATGGATGCGATCGACGATGTGCTTTACGAAAGTGAGGATAGTTACGTGACCCTGCGGGCCGTCTATCTGCAGAGCCGCCGCGCCCTGATTGCCGGAGATGGGGTCGAGCCGGATGCGCTGCCGAACATCTTCGAGCAGAACTGAGCGGCGCGGCACGGGCGCTTGCCGATGACCCAACAGGAAACGCAGGGCTTTCGGGCGGTGCTGGCCGATTGCGCCACGCGCACAGAGGCGATGCTGGACCGCTGCCTGCCGCCGGTCGCGGGAGACCGGGGCGAGGCCGAACTGGCTGCGGCCATGCGCCATGCCGCCTTGGGCGGCGGCAAGCGGCTGCGTGCGTTCCTGACGATCGCGGTCGCCCGCCTTTTCGAGGCCGAGAGCGAGGGCGCGCTGCGCGCCGCGGCGGCGGTCGAGTGCCTGCACGCCTACAGCCTGGTGCATGACGACCTGCCCTGCATGGACGACGACGACCTGAGGCGCGGAAAGCCCACGGTCCACCGCGCCTGGAACGAGGCGACGGCGGTGCTGGCAGGCGACGCGCTGCAGGCACTGGCCTTCGAGATCCTCGCCGATCCGCTGACCCATGTGGACGCCGCCGTGCGGGCCGATCTGGTACTGGCGCTTGCGCAGGCCTCGGGCCATGCCGGCATGGTCGGCGGGCAGGCGCTGGACCTGGCCGCCGAGACCTCGGCCGGGGCGCTGGGTCCGGCACAGGTGAAGCGTCTGCAAGCGCTGAAGACCGGAGCCCTGATCCGCTTCGCCGCCGAAGCCGGGGCGATTCTCGGCGGCGCCAGCGCAGCCGAGCGCGCCCGAATCCGCGCCTATGCCGAGGCGCTGGGAGAGGCGTTCCAGATCGCCGACGACCTGCTCGACGCCTCCGGCAGCGAGGCCGATCTCGGCAAGCGCGTCGGCAAGGACGCGGCGGCAGGCAAGGCGACCTTTGTCGACATTCTGGGGCCGGAAGGCGCCCGGGCGCGGGCCGCCGACCTTGTAGCCGCCGCGGCGGCGGAACTCGCCCCCTTCGGCGCGCGTTCGGCGAATCTGGTCGCGGCGGCCAGGTTCGCAGTCGAGCGGAAATCCTAAACCGGGCGGTGCGCGGTGATCGCCGGTCGAATGGCAGCGCACTTGATTCTAAGATTCAGTTTCGGACTACAACTTTTGAGCGACCTGGGCCCCCCGGACTGCAGCCGCTGATAGAATAATCGGGTCGTGCCCGCAACAATTTGACTGCCGTTAACGATAATTTAGCTAAAGAACTTTGATTATCGCTCTGATTGAGCGAAAAAAACTGCTCGCGCTGGAACGCAGAAGTCCGGCCGTCACCGCAGGCAAGAATAGCCACCAAACTGGCGCTCCGAAGATGGGCGGAACTCCCCGGCCGGCACAGGCCGCGACACGGGCGAGGCGGCACTGACTTGGACACAGGGAATCGGGGCGGAATGGCCCGCCCGCATGAGGGGGTACAACCTTTGGCAGTTCCAGCAACCATCGCCCGACTCTGTCTCG
>DATHZU010000449.1:0-7760 GCA_035458445.1 Thermohalobaculum sp.
ACAACGACGATGCCTACCGTACTGCCATTGCCCTGCACGAGGCGGGCGCGAAGGTCGCGGCCGTTCTGGATACCCGGCTCGAGGCAAAGGGTGCGCTGCCCGATCAGGTGCGGGCGCTGCAGATCCCGGTGCGCGAGAGCTACGGGATCGGCAAGGTCAAGGGTTCGAAGCGTGTGACCGGCGTCGAGATCGGCCGGATCACCGGCACCGGCCAGATGGGCGGCCGTGCCGAAAAGCTCGATTGCGACCTGGTCGCAATGTCCGGCGGCTGGTCGCCGGTGGTTCATCTCCACTCGCATTGCGGCGGCAAGCTGACCTGGGACGCAAGCCAGGTCATGTTCCGCCCGGCACCCGAGCGCGGCGCGCCCACCGGCCATGACGGGGCGGTGACCACGATCTGCGCCGGCACGGCCAACGGCCATCTGGGCACCGCCGAGGTGCTGGCCGACGCCGTTGCCGTCGGTGCCGCCGCCGCGAAGGATTGCGGCGCCAAGGCGAAGGGCGGCTTCAAGGCGCCCGCCGCCTCCGAGCCCGCCATGGCCCCCATCGCCGCGCACTGGTTCACCCCCTCGCGCGGCAAGTATGCCCACGGCAACAAGCATTTCCTCGACTACCAGAACGACGTCACCGCTGCGGATGTGCGCCAGGCTGGCCGCGAGGGCTACGAGAGCGTCGAGCACACCAAGCGCTACACCACGCTGGGCATGGCAACCGACCAGGGCAAACTGTCGAACATCAACGGTCTGGCGAACCTGGCCGACGAACTGGGGATGGAGATTCCGCAGGTGGGCACCACCACCTTCCGGCCGCCTTATACCCCGATCAGCTTCGGTGCCATCACCGGCTCGGCCAAGGGGCCGCTGTTCAAGGCGATCCGCAAATCGCCGATGCATGACTGGAACGCCGCCAACGGCGCCGATTTCGAGCCGGTCGGCGACTGGCAGCGCCCCTTCTGCTACCGCCGCGCGGGCGAGGACCGGCACGCTGCCACCACCCGCGAGATCCTGAACGCACGCCAGAAGGTCGGCCTGCTCGATGCCTCGACGCTGGGCAAGATCGCGGTCAAGGGTCCCGATGCGGGCAAGTTCCTGGACCTGATCTACACCAACATGATGTCGAACCTGAAGGTCGGCCGCTGCCGCTATGGCCTGATGTGCAACGAGAACGGCTTCCTGTTCGACGACGGCGTCGTGGTGCGCACGGGCGAAGACGAGTTCCTGCTGCACACCACCTCGGGCGGCTCGGACCGGGTGCACGGGCATCTGGAGGAGTGGCTGCAGACCGAGTGGTGGGACCTGAAGGTCTATACCGCCAACGTCACCGAGCAATGGGCGCAGGTCGCCGTCGCCGGTCCCAACGCCCGCGACGTGATCGAGGCGGCGGGGACCGACCTGGACATCTCGGCCGAGGCGCTGCCGTTCATGGCATATGTCGAGGGCACCGTCGCCGGCTGCCCGGTGCGGCTGTACCGCATCTCGTTCTCGGGCGAGCTCAGCTACGAGATCGCGACCCCGGCGAACCGGGGCAGGGCGCTGTGGGATGCGCTGCTGGAAGCCGGGGCCAGCTTCGGGATCATGCCCTACGGCACCGAGGCGCTGCATGTGATGCGTGCCGAGAAGGGCTTCATCATGATCGGCGACGAGACCGACGGCACAGTGATCCCGCAGGATCTGGGCCTGTCATGGGCGGTGTCGAAGAAGAAGGCGGATTTCCTAGGCAAGCGGGCGCAGGAGCGCGCCGACCTGACCCGGCCCGACCGCAAGCAGCTCGTCGGCCTGGCCACCGAAGAACCGAAGGACGTGCTGCCGGATGGCGCTCATGCGGTGGCCGAGGTCAAGCCCGACGGCCAGCCGATGCGGACCATCGGCCACGTCACCTCGACCTACTTCTCGCCGACACTGGACCGCTCGATCGCCATGGCGCTGATCGAGGGTGGCTCGACCCGGATGGGTGAGACGCTGAGCTTCCCGCTGCAGGGCGGCAAGGTGATGAAGGCCAAGGTTGTCGACCCGGTATTCTACGACAAGGAAGGTGCCCGCCAGAACGTCTGAGCCGGGTACGCGCCTCGGTACCGCATCTCGCGGAACAAACGCTGCCCGGGTTGCGGTCCTGCAGGTTGCCCCGGGTTTGCTCCGGGACAGCGACGGATTGGGCGGGCGTTCAGCCGCGCGGCATCGGCCTCACGACGGCCGCTGCCGCCCGCTCGTCATCGCCTTCCTCGGCGCCAGATTTGGACGTGCCGTATTTGACCAGCATGCCGGCCATCTGGATGAATTCGTCGAGCTTGGCAACTTCTGCGGTTAGTCTTGCGCGGCGTTCCTTCGCAAGCGCAATGAGATCGGTCATCTCGGTCCTTCCTCAACATTCATGACGCTTCGCCAAACCAAGGCGTGCCGGGCTTTATTCAAGACTGAGCGTGCCCGATCCAGCTATCGTACTGCTTTGCAATTAATACCACAACAGCGGTGTGAATCACAATTTCAATCTGGGAACTGGTCGCGGCAAAAACCGCACGAACGGAACGCGCGTTGCGCTCCGATTTCATTTTTCGCCGAGCAGGCTCTCGATCAGGGCGTCGTCGCCGAAGACCGACTCGTCCAGTTCCTCATGGAAGAACGACATCGGCACGTTCATTGCCAGGGCGATGTTGCGCAGCACGCTGGTGCTGGCATGCCGCGTGCCCGTCTCGAATTCACGCACATGCGCCACGGGGATCTCGACCATCTCGCTGAGCTGCTCCTGGCTGATACCCATCATCCAGCGGCGGTGGCGGATCATCTTGCCGACGCGGATGTCCAACTGCGCGTTCTTTCCCGGGAGCGCGTCGGTCAGCAGCAATTCGTCCTCGGTGACGGGGTCATCGGATTCCGCATCGGCCGGCTCGGACTTCTCGCCCGGTTCGGTCTCGTCCATCAATACTTCGGCCATGCGCATGAATCGGTCGAGCCTCGCAATCTCGGCAACGATACGAGCGCGGCGTTGCTTCGCAAGCTCGACGACATCATTCATTGATGCGCTATCCTCGACACCCTCGACGCAACCGCGCCCGATTAACTCGGGCGTCATTCAAGGCTGCGCAACCTCAACACCCGATATAGTGCCCTGACCGCGCGCGAAACACAACATCGATATTATACCCTGTGTTGAGTTCGCGCAGGTAACTCGGAAAAATTCCGACGAACCAGCGGAATGCCGCGGGGTCTGGATGTGCGGCGGAGATAATTTCGCGCAATGCCGGTAAATATTGATTCGAAACTTCCTGACCACGGCCACGCCTCAGGGTTGCGGCACCGCGAGCGTTCTGCAGGCTGCCGCTAGGGTTCTGTAACGCTTCTAATAGCTTACATTAGTGAATCGCAGTAATTTTATGTTTTTAAAAGAAAACTTGACGGGACTTGAAAGGTGTGGCATTGTGTTTATAAATAGTTAGTCGCGTTTTGCGTGTGAGTCGGTTGTAAGTCTTGTTTGCGTTCAGGGTAAGGTTGCCAATGCAGTAGTCATGCTGCGGTTGGGCCTTCGATTATGTCTGCTGGCCCCTCTTCTTGCAGCTTGTGGTGGAAATCTCGGCCTGTGTTCGAAAAGCGTCTGACCAGGCAGAAAATGGAGCTTCGCAGGGACCGCGATCCGGTTTGACGAAAGTCGCGCGAAGCTATGGAGGGTGTTTTGGCAGTGGTCATTGATCTCGACAGCCGACGGAAGATTCCGACGTCCTTCATGTCGCTTTCGCATCCCGCGGGGGTAACTTTGCCTTTCGACGGGCCTCGGGACGCCGCGCTGATCCTGCCGGAGATTCGCAGCCGGATCGTTTCCGGCGCGTATTGCGCCGACCTCCTGACCCAGGTGGATCTTGCCGTCAAACCGGGAGACCGGGTGCTGGTAATCGGAGCCGGGCTGGGTACGGTCTCGACGGCCATCGCCAAGCGCCGTGGCGTGAAGCGCGTCATCGCGGTCGAGGCGAACCCCGAGATCTACCCCTATCTGAAGCGGACCCACGAGCAGAATGGTGTTCCCTGGGTCGAGACCGTCAACGTGGTGCTCGACAAAGGCCGCAAGGCCCCGGTGCCCTTCTTCGCCCGGCACGATATCCGCACGTCATCGCTGCTCGAGGATTATTGCAGCTGGCAACTCGCGACCGTCGTCCCCTGCATGGACATCAACCTGATCATCGCCGAGGAGCAGATCAGCCTGATCGTCTGCGAGGTTCCGACCGGTGCCGCGGAATTGCTGGCATCGGCAAATCTCGATCCGGTGGAGCGCATCCTTGTGAGCGGCGGCGACGATGCCCTGAGTTTGCGGGAAGAGCACGACGTCCTGTCGGTCCTTCTCGACAGCGGCTTCGAGGCCGAGAAGTCCGGCACCACCATGATGTTCGGCCGCGCCGAGATCGCGGGCCAGACCTACCTCTCGGCAAACAGCCGGGCCTGAGAGATAGCCCGCTGTCCGCCCGAGGGCGGGCAGCGATGCCACGGCAGGCCACAATCCACGATCCCAACAGACAGGCTGCGCGGGCCCGCGCTGGGTTTCGCGACGGCGCGCCAGCGTGTCAAGCGGTCGCTTTCCAGCTTGCGCGGCCAGGGTGCAAACGGTACTCCGGCAGTAACTTCAGGACAGGTGCGACGCGGTGGCCCTGCGGCTGCGCCCGTGGCTGAAGCGCAGTCGCGCCGGCCTTGCGCCGGCCAGCACGCCGCAAGGAGCGCATCGGGATGTCTGAGCCAGTTTCCACGCTGAACGGTGCCGCGGCCGAGGCCGGGCAGACCATTCGCATCGAGGATCGCGGTCCGGTGGGACAGGTAACCCTGCGGGGCGACCTGTCGTCCAAGGCGCTGGCCAAGGCGGTCAAGGCCGGGGTGGGCGTCGCGGTGCCCGGCACCCGGCAGGCGGCATTCAAGGATGGCCGGGGCGCCGTGTGGATGGCGCCCGACGAGTTGTTGCTGTTCACGGAATACTCCGAGGCCGGCACGCTGACCGCGGCGCTGGAGTCGGCGCTGGCGGACGAGCACCACATGGCGGTCGACGTCTCGGATGCCCGGGCGGTGCTGACGCTCAGCGGCGCGGGTGTGGCCGAGGTTCTGGCCAAGGGCGCGCCGGTGGACCTGTCCGAGGGCGCCTTTCCCGTGGGGTCCGCGCGCCGCACTCATGTGGGCGGGATCGCCGTCGGGTTCTGGCGCAAGACCGAGACCGAGTGGGAGATCGTCTGTTTCCGTTCGCTCGCGAAACACCTGTTCGATTGGCTGGTTGCCGCCTCGCGCGCGGGCAGCGAGGTGGGCTACTACTAGACGGTCGCGGGAGAACGCCGGCCGCGATTGACGGGCACCGGCGTTCCGGGTTCAATCGCGGCTCGTCCTGGATCGAAGGATTCCCCGCAAGTGAGCCCCGCCAATGACTGACGACCACCGCTCCGTCGTGCGCCGCGGACGCGCCGGCGGGCGCCTGCCGAAACCGGCTTCGCGCCCGGTTGCCAGCCCGATCTGGCCCTCGGTGGTTTATGCCAGCCCGGATGCCGATGCGCTCGACGCCCAGTACGAGGGCCGCGCCGATGGGTATACCTACGGCCGCGAGGGCCATCCGAACTGGACCATGCTGGCTGAAAAGCTGGACTGGATGGAGGGGGCCGAAGGCGGTGTCGTAATCGCCTCGGGGATGGCGGCGGTCGGGGCGGTGCTGCAAACGGCCGTCGCGGCCGGCGGGCATGTGGTGGCCGGAAACCAGCTCTATGGCCGCACCCTGCGCATGTTGCGCGACGAGATGCCCCGCATGGGCATCGAGGTCACCCTGGCCGATCCGACCGACGGGCGCGCCTTTGCGGCCGCGATCCGCCCCCGGACCAGCCTGGTACTGGTCGAGGTCGTCTCGAACCCAACCCTGCGCGTCGCCGACATGGACACCATCGCCGCCGCCTGCCGCGAGACCAGCGTGCCGCTGGCGGTGGACAACACATTCACCACCCCACGCCTCTACCGGCCCTTCGACCACGGAGCGGATTTCGTCATCCACTCGGTCACCAAGATGCTGGCTGGCCATTCGGATGTGACGCTGGGCTACGCCGCCGCGCACGATCCGGAACTGCGGCAGCGGCTCTACGATGTCTGCGTCACCTGGGGCCTGACGCCCAGCCCCTTCGACTGCTGGCTGGCCGAGCGCGGCCTCTATTCCTTCGAGGTCCGCTTCGACCGGGCCGAGGCCAATGCCGCCGCGCTGGCCGACCATCTGGCGGGGCTGGAGGGTGTCGAGGCGGTGCTGTACCCGGGCCGCGCGGATCACCCGGATCACAACCGTGCCGTCGCTCTGTTGCAGGGGCGGGGCGGCAACATGGTCAGCTTCCGCCTGAAGGGCGGGCGCGCGCAGGTGAACCGCTTCCTGCGCGCCGCCGAGCATATTCCCTTTGCGCCGACCCTCGGCGATGTGGGAACCACATTGTCCCACCCTGCCTCCAGCTCGCACCGGGCGCTGACGCCCCAGGGCCGCGCGGCGCTGGGGATCACCGAGGGCTTCATCCGGGTCTCGGTCGGGATCGAGGACATCGACATGCTGAAGCGCGAGTTCGCGGCGGCGGTGGCGGCGAGCCTGACCAGGTAATCGGATGCCGGAGTGATGAAGAAGCCGAACCTGTTCATCCTTGGGGCGCCGAAATGCGGAACCACTGCGATGTCGACTTGGCTGTCGTCGCACTCTCGGGTGTTCGTGTCCCCGGTCAAGGAGCCGCATTATTTCAGTTCGGAATACCGGCTGACCCCGACCCTCGAAGCCTATGAGGCCTTGTTCGAGCAGGCGGAGGAGAAACATCGCTGGGTCTGCGAGGCCTCGGTCTGGCAGATGTTCTCGCCGAATGCGGTGCCGGCAATTCTGGAATATTGCCCGGACGCTTCCTTCATCGTGATGCTGCGGAACCCGGTGCGGATGGTTCCCTCGATGCATCGCCAACAACTCGTCAACGGCAACGAGAAGCTGCACGATCTCCAGGCGGCTCTTGACGCCGATGCGCCGCGCCGCGCCGGAAAGTTCGTTGGCGCCCGCAAGGGCTATCCGCCGGACCACCTGGCCTATCTTCATTCTTGCGCGCTGGGCTGGCAATTGCAGCGGGCGATGCGGTTGATACAACCCGGCAAACTCCACATTGTCGTGCATGATGATCTTGCGAAAGACGCCGAATCTACCTTCGCCGGGGTCCTGGCCTTTCTGGGACTGGAAGCCGAGGCGGGCATCCATCTGGGTAAGGTCAATGTCGCGAAGACCCGGAGGTCCTACGTGCTGGACGCCACTGTCCGTGCCGCTGTGGCCGCGAAGGCTCGGCTCGGCCTGAATCTGCAAACGGGCATGCTTTCGGCGCTCCGGAAATGGAATCTGCGGGTGCAGCCAGTGCCTGAACCGGATGCGGAGGTCACCTCACGCCTACGGGAAGCCTTCGCCGACGACGTTAAGCTAACCAGTGATCTGATCGGCCGCGACCTGAGCCATTGGCTGAAAGCCTCGCCCGACGGCGGGTGAGCCGGGATCAGTGGTCCGGCAACTCCTCGTAACAGGCGATGCGGCGCACGTCGGCTTTGGCCAGGCTGTGCCATTTACCGACGGCGGGGTGTTCCAGCAGCTGCGCGGCGTAGTCGGCCGTCCCCGGGGCCTCAAGCCCGTATTCCCGGAACCTGAACGCGA
The DNA here is from genome assembly GCA_035458445.1 of Thermohalobaculum sp. Taxonomy (GTDB): domain Bacteria; phylum Pseudomonadota; class Alphaproteobacteria; order Rhodobacterales; family Rhodobacteraceae; genus Thermohalobaculum. The sequence continues at coordinate 7,648 of DATHZU010000449.1, forward strand.
CCGGCGCATAGAACGCATCGACGGCCGAGAATCGCGGGCCGCCCAGCCACGGGCCGCCGGTCCTGGCGATCGCCCAGGACCACAGCAGACCGATCCGGGCCACGTCCGCCGCT